>JALVZH010000086.1:21708-27190 GCA_027022105.1 Bacteroidales bacterium
TGGCGACAGGTGTTAATGGCTAAAGCCGGTGGTCTTGTATTTTATTAAACCGCACTAAAGTGCGGAAGAAAATCATCATCGTCATCCTACATAATTCCGCTGAGTTGGAGGGGGTTGGGACTGAGAGGTTTTGCTGTATTCTGGAGAGTAAATATTAATTTCTCCATAACCTTTATTTTTATCCCCATTATTCAGACCCGCCTGAGGCGGGGATGAATCTCCGAAGTAATTCGCGTTGAATTATTTTCGTTATGTTATTGATTTGGAGACTCATCGGAATCTCCTGCCCTGTTCCCGGCCCAAACGATTCCTCTGAGTGGCGGGGGGCTGGGGCTTGGGGTTTTTATGCTTTCCGGAGGATATACGAGGGTTTAATCATAACCCCTATTTTCCTCCTTACAATTCAGAGTCATCCAAACAAAAACCTGAGACAAGATGAGACGGTGTGAATGCCAAAAGGTTTACGGATACGTGCAAAAGCGCTTGCGTTTCGGCTTCAAACCGACAGGTTGGATATGCGGGCAAGCGTTTGAATGCGACTCTTTTGCCGTAGCCGTTACCTTTTGGCAGAGCGGGTAAGCAATCGTTTTGGGTCGCTTTCTTTGGTTCGTTTCTTTTCGATAAAAGAAATGAACAATAAATTCAATAATACTGTTTTGCACTATTTGGCGACAGATGTTAATGGCTAAAGCCGGTGGTCTTGTATTTTATTAAACCGCACTAAAGTGCGGAAGAAAATCATCATCGTCATCCTACATAATTCCGCTGAGTTGGCGGGGGTTGGGACTGAGAGGTTTTGCTGTATTCTGGAGAGTAAATATTAATTTCTTCGTAACCTTTATCTTTATCCCTATCATTCAGAGCCATCCAAACAAAAAGCCATGCGGGTCGGAATGGCGATGAATCTCCGAAGTTATTCGCGTTGAATTATTTTCGTTATATTATTGATTTGGAGACTCTTCGGAATCGCCTACCCTGTTCCCTGCTCACACGATTCCTCTGAGTGGCGGGGGTTGGGGCTGGAGGTTTTTATGCTTTCTGGAATTTTTTGGTAACTGTTTTTTCGTAATCCCAATCTCCATCCCCCTCATTCAGAGCCATCCACCCAAAAGGCCTACGGGCCGGAATGGCGATGAATCCCCGAAGTAATTCGCGATGATTAATACTATAGTAATATTGAAAAGGAGACTCTTCGGAATCACCTGCCCTGTTTCCGGCCCAAACGATTCCTCTGAGTTAGAAGGGGTTGGGGTTGAGAGGTTTTACTGCTTTCCGGAGAGTAGATGTTAGTTTCTTCGTAACCTTTATCTTTATCCCTATCATTCAGAGCCATCCAAACAAAAAGCCATGCGGGTCGGAATGGCGATGAATCTCCGAAGTTAGTAGCGATGATTAATACCATTGTGATTCTGATAAGGAGACTCTTCGGAATCACCTGTCCTTTTTCCTGCCCACACGATTCCTCTGAGTTAGCGGGTGGTGGGGCTGGAGGTTTTTATGCTTTCCTGAGTTTTTGGTAATTGTTTTTTCGTAATCCCTGTCTCCATCCTCACTATTTAGAGCCATCCACCTAAAAAGATTGAGGGCAGGAATGGCGATGAATCCCCGACGTTAGTAGCGGTGTTTAAACTCATTGTAATACTGAAAATTAGACTCTTCGAATTCACCTGCACGATTTTCCCTCCACATGATTCCCTCCGGGTCATATTAAATGTATATTTTTCATAATGAAGCTGTTTAAAGTTAATATGATGACAATGAGTATAAAATATTGAAAACCAGAAAAGTGAATATCTTTTTTGTAAACCCACCCCTACACCTCCCGACGTAAAGTCGGGACAAGCTCTCCAAGGAGGGGAATAGAGGAATTCATTTTCTGGTTTCCAATATTTTATACTTCGTCTAAGTATAGAGACTTTAAACAAGTTTAATAAAAGCTTACTCATTAATAGGTATTTTTCCAAATTTTGGAAATCACATTCAAAATGGTTTATATTTGCACTTCTAAGAACAAAATACCAAAAACAAAAACCGGTAAAATGACTGCATTAGTATTTAATTTGGTTCTTCTGGTAGTGTTTACGTTGACCCTTGTACTCATCGTTTTGTTAATATTTGGTACCATAGAGAAACAGCAACCCAGAAATTCATTGGGAATGCGTACCGGTAAACCAAGATATTATTTCCTTTTCAGCAATGAAAAGCTTCAGGTAAGACATTTTATGCTGATTTATGTTGCCTCTCTGTTCATCCTTGCCTATTTTCTCTATAAAATTTACGGATAAGCGCTCTTTTTTCCTGTTTAAATAATCACTATATTTGTATTGTGAAAACCGGTGCAATACATATTCTCGTTTTATTAGGACTTTTTGTCGGCAGTTCCTGCTACGCTCAAACGGTTACCAACAAAAGCCGGTTGTTGCAAATTTCAAAAAATAAAGCAACAGAATACAGAAAAAAAAGGGCTGAAGCCGAAAATTATGCCCGCCAAAAAAGACTGCCCGTTCGTTTCATTAAAGACGGCATCACATACGAACTTCAATACATTGACGAATTGGGGCATCCCGAATATTACATAACCAACAATGCCGTATCGGCTGCCACTATCTCAACAGATAAAGTTTATTCCGGAGGCAGCAGAGGACTAGGTTTGAGCGGTACGGGAATCATTATTTGCGAATGGGATGCAGGCAGTATAAGAAGTACACACCATGAATTCGACACACGGGTTACCAATGTGGATGCAGCCTCTGTTTCAGGGCATTCAACCCACGTGGCAGGAACCCTTATTGCCGCCGGCGACAGTGCCGAAGCCAAAGGAATGGCCTTTGCAGCTTCCCTTAAATCCTATGACTGGAACGACGATGTTTCGGAAATGGCTACCCAGGCTGCCGACGGTATGCAGATCAGCAACCACTCATACAGCTACTATCGCGGCTGGCAGGGTACTACCTGGTGGGGCGATACCAATATCAGCAAAGTGGAGGACTACAAATTCGGTTTTTACGACGAAAATGCACGCGACTGGGACGAGGTTGCCTACAATGCCCCCTATTACCTTATAATGAAAGCCGCCAGTAACGACCGCGACGATACCGGCGACGGTACTTATCCCGATGACGGACCTTACGACTGTCTTCCGCAAAAGGGGGTGGCAAAAAATATCCTCACTGTGGGAGCTGTAAAAGACATTCCCGGCGGATATACCCAGCCTTCCGACGTGGTGATGACCTCATTCAGTTCTTGGGGACCGGCTGACGACGGCAGGATAAAGCCTGACATTTCGGCCAACGGTTACGGTCTTTTTTCCACTTACAGCACCAACGACTCTGCATATAAATCCATGAGCGGAACCTCCATGGCAACACCCTCGGTTACCGGTTCGCTGGCTCTGCTCATTGAGCACTATTCCAATCTTCACGGAAGCAATGCAAAAATGACCGCAGCCACCATGAAAGCCCTTTTGATACATACGGCAAGCGAAGCAGGTTCAAACGACGGCCCCGATTACGAATTCGGCTGGGGACTAATGAATACCGATAGTGCCGCTGCCATTATTTCGGCAGACACCGCCACCGATCTAATGGGAGAATTCCTCCTTTCCAACGGGCAAACATTCACAAGAACCGTCACTGCCATCGGTTCAGAACCATTAAAAGCCACTATTGTATGGACTGATCCGCCGGGAGAACCGCCCGAAGCATCGGTTGACCCGCCCGATACAATGCTGGTAAACGATTTGGACCTGCACATTACCGACGGCACCACAAGTTATTACCCATGGAAACTTGATAAAGACAACCCCTCCGATGCAGCTACCGACACCAGTGAAAATGATGTGGATAATGTGGAAATAATTGAAATAGCATCCCCAACGGCAAATGGAAGTTATACCATTACCGTTGACCACGACGACACA
Source organism: Bacteroidales bacterium (assembly GCA_027022105.1). GTDB lineage: Bacteria > Bacteroidota > Bacteroidia > Bacteroidales > F082 > Sulfidibacterium. Next base: position 25,628 of record JALVZH010000086.1, read on the forward strand.
CTTACATACGGCCATCAGGCTTTTTCAATGATTCTTTCGGGAATTAAAAGCGACAGTGTTTTGCAGTGCGACTTCGGGAGCAGTTCCGTTGCCCCCGGCAAATACCAGCAGGTTGATTTACACGACAATACCGTCAACTTCCCCGCCTCATGGTCGTGGAGCATAACACCAAATACCTTTAATTTTATAAACGGTACTACAGGAACCTCTCAAAACCCAAGTGTCGAATTTACCGATACGGGAAGCTATACTGTTTCTCTCACGGTAACCAACAGCAAAGGAAGTTGTACCAAAACGAAAAACAATTTTATTACCGTCGGCGAAAAAACTTCGGGATATTGTGACGCATGGTCAGACAGTCCGTGGGGTTATATTACTCATGTTGTGCTCGATACTATTGACAATACTACCGGAATTGACACCACCTTTTCAGGAACCGATACACTCTTTTACGGCGATTACACGCAATACTCAACCGGTCTGTTTATCGACAGTACCTATTCGTTGTCGGTAACCTGTAGTGAAACCAATTCCGGTATCGATATCAATGTCTGGATCGACTGGACAAGGGATGGAGATTTTGACGACACCGACGAAGCTATTGTGTGCGATACTAACGGAGGAGGCGGAACCCGTACCTTTTCGTTTACTGTACCTTCGGATGCCGACAGGGGCAAAACCAGAATGCGTATCCGCACAAAATATTATTACGATGATTGCGGTGAACCCTGTCGCGGTTGGTATTATGGCGAAGTGGAGGATTATTCGGTCACGGTTTACCCCTCTTCAAATACATGGTCAGGCACCACCTCAAACGACTGGAATACGGCGTCAAACTGGAGCAACGGCAAAAAACCGACACTCAGTTACAATGTTACCATTCCGGCATCTCCTGCCGGATCAAGATTTCCGGAAATTGCTACCGGCGATACCGCATATTGCCAGAATCTTTATTTTGAAACAGGTGCGCAAATCACTGTAAACGGGACGCTTATCATAGGCGGAACCATTAACGGGCATCATAAAGACGCCGAAAAAGAAAATATCATAACCGGAGCCAATAATGAGAATTAATATGTTATTTTGGGCGGCCGGGCGGGCTGTCCGCTTGTAGTTGCTTGCCGCCGGGCATGTTACGCTACGGCGTGCGTGGTCTTCGCTCACCGCTCAGCCTCCACCGCCCGCTACACATTGCCCGCCGCCTTCGCAAGCTACCGCTCCCATCCCTGCCGCAACTTCCCGTTCTGCATTCTAACATCTTACATCTGATATCTGACATCAAACATATTATATTAAAAATATTACATTAAAAATATCACATAAAACATTCAAACGCGTGTCCGCCGTAGGCTGATCAATTCCCCCTGCGTCCCAATTCCGAGCCGCTTTAGACGTAGATGAATATCCCCTCGTGCTCCCATTCCAATATAAATAACGTACAGGATAACATTTCGGGGATTCATCAGGCGCACTTGCCCTGTTTCCAACCTTGTCAGCGCCTTCTGAATTATAGGGTGTAGTGTGTATTATGTTTCCCTCTCCCAGTCCCTATTCCGATCCGCC
>JALVZH010000086.1:27200-38480 GCA_027022105.1 Bacteroidales bacterium
TTTGAACCTTTGATCCTTTAAACCACAAAAAACTCCGAAAAATTAATTATTCCAGTACAATTTCCTTTCTGAAAACTTTGTTAGTTTTGCTCATTCATAAAACAATCGACACAAAAGGTATGAGCGAACAGTACGGTTCGGATAACAAATCCGCATTACAAGCCAAATTCGATGCACAGAAAATTGCATTTGCACCCATTATGTTTCAGGCTGCCAAAGCATTGAGAGATTTCGGAATATTGGAATTTATCAGAAACAAAAGAAAAAAGGGGGCTACCGTTTCCGAAATTGCCCAATCGGTGAAAATATCCGAATACGGGGTAAAAGTTTTGGTGGAAGCCGGACTGAGTCTGGAAATGCTCATGCGGACAGATGACAAATATTTCCTTACCAAAACAGGATATTTCATTATGAGCGACACCCTGACCAGGGTAAATATGGATTTCACACACGACGTTAATTACCTCGGCATGTTTCGTTTGCAAGAGGCTATCAAAAACGGGAGGCCTGAAGGTCTCAAGGTTTTCGGCGATTGGCCAACCATTTACGAAGGACTCTCCCAACTTCCCGAACAGGTAAAAAAGAGCTGGTTTGCCTTTGACCATTATTACTCCGACGTGGCATTCCCCGAAATATTTCCCATAATTTTTAAAGAAAATCCAAAAAAAATACTTGATGTGGGCGGAAATACGGGCAAATTCTCTATTGAGTGTGCAAAATACAATTCCGATGTACACATTACCATTGTTGACCTGCCCGGACAAACTGCCGTTGCTGAGGAAAAAATAAAAGAGGCAGGACTTTCGGAACGGATAGATACCTATACTGTTAATTTACTTGACACAAAACAACCCTTGCCCAAAGGATATGATATTATCTGGATGAGCCAGTTTCTCGACTGCTTTTCACAGGAAGAAATTCTTACTTTGTTAACAAGGGCTAAAGAGGCTTTGGCTCCCGACGGTGCACTCTATATTCTTGAAACATATTGGGACAAACAAAAATATCCGGCTTCTACTTACAGCCTTCACGCCACCTCTCTTTATTTTACGGCAATGGCCAACGGAAACAGCCAGATGTACCACTCGCAAGACATGATCAATCTCATTGAGAAATCGGGCTTAACGACGGATAAGATACACGAAAACATCGGGGTAAGTCATACACTCATAAAGTGTACTTTATAACTGACCGGAAGAAAAATAAAAAGGGAGGTAAAAGCCGGCAGACCTAAACCTCCCCTTTATTTTTAAAAAGACGCTTATCTTATTGGTCTTTCACACAGCGAACACTGAATCCATAACCTTTTGTAATGTATTCTCTCCAAACTCCTTTGTAATGATAATGAAGTTCACGGTACCATGCTGTTTGTCCGTTTTCTTCTTTTTCGGTGGATGTCCACCAGCCCCCTGTTTCTTCAATGTTCATAAAATTACCGAAATCATCACGCTGGCCGCCCGGCAAAGCTGAAAATCCTACAGTATTGTATCCAACACCCGAACTCCAATAATTGGGACTTTTTAATTTGGCACCTTCATCCGTGCCGCGCCACCGCTCATTATCAAGTTCATCATCACTCATTCCGAGGTATCTTTCCAGTGTTTTCCATTCCCCGTCAGTAGGCAAATGCCAACCTTCGGGACAGGCACCTTTGGCGGCATCCCATGTATATAGTCTTCCGTAAATGTCGCCGTATTGCGCATTATTCTCATAATACCAGGAATCGGGAGTTTCATAATTTAAATTCTCGGCGAACCAAGTCTGATTCCCAATGGTAACAATATCATAAGTCTTCCCGTCTCTTGGATCGGTAAAAGTTTGAGAACCAGACAAAGTAACAAGAATACATTTTTCACAAGTTTTGGAATCTTCGCCATATTCATTGGATACGGTTAACGAAACCGTATAGGTTCCTTCGTTTTGATATGTATGCACCGGATTTTGCTCCGTACTTGTATTTCCGTCGCCGAAATCCCAATTCCATGAAGTGGGTTGATTCAGACTCTTATCGGTAAACGTAACCGTAAATGGAGCCGTTCCGGTTGTATCACTTATTGCAAAATCGGCAATGGGAGTAGTGCCGTGTTCAACAATTTCAACCGTAATTTCGTCACTTCCGGTATTCCCTTTGTCATCAACTGCCACTGCCTTTAATGTATATAATCCGGGTGCATAATAATAGGTATTCCACAGCCCTTCGTAGGGAGCATATTCCGAACTGTCCACCTGCTCGTCATTCACATAAAATTTGACAATTTGCACATACCCATCGGTATCCTGTGCCGATGCAATAATGGAAACAACATCTTGCTGTACAATGACGGAACCGTCAGGTGGCATAATAATTTGACACGTTGGCGGTGCATTCAAATCATCCACCGGTTCGATGCACGAATCCAGTAGAAAAATCATGCTAAAGAATGACATTACACTGAATAACAGTACTTTTGTTTTCATGCTCTATACTTTTTAATTAATAATGATTGCTTAACTGAAAGACAAATTTATAAACCGAAATAATTTCTTTTTCTAAATCCGTGTTAAAATGAGTTAAAAATCTACAATCTCGGGAATTTTGTGTACCGGTTTGTTTGTTATTGCTGGGGGAATGGCTACATCGGGCGTTAATCGGCGGTAACCGCGGATTTTTATGTTGATACCGAAACATAGTTGAAAATAGCGTTGCCTTGAAGGTAAAACCATCTCAAAGATATTATCGGCGAGCAGGTAAAATTGAAAAGGATTAAAATCCACAACCATACCTGCACCGAAATTGAGCGGCGATTTGGGCAGCCAGGTATAGCTCAATTTCCAGGTAAAATGTTCCGAAACTTTCCTGTCGTAAGCAAATGATAATGCAGGTTCAAATCCTGTTTTGGCAAACCTTCCTGCAAAAAGAAAGGAGAGTCGGTCTTTCAGGTTTATACTGTTGTATTCCAACCCCATCATCATCCGCGGAACCAATGAAGTAGCATAATTAACTGTATCCGTTTTTAAAGAAACCAAATTTTTCATTGTATCGACAAATCTCTCCATCAACCCGGTATCATTCATTATATCAAATGTAATTCCACCGAAATCGACACTGTCGGCAGCAGCGGAATAACTTTTAATATCATTTCGCCAGGTGATTGAACCAATATCAAGCAATGAGGCAGTAAACCTGAACCGTTCGGACAAAACGGCATCTATACCGAGATCAAGAGAAAAACCGGTATTGGCAAACCCGAAATAGTAGGAATTACCGGATGAATCAGAACTTGTCAGATTATTAATTCCCGATGTATTTATTAAAAAATCGGTATTTGCCTGCAGGTGATAAACCGTATTGGCATCGTCGGAAGTGGTTACCGTCAGATTATTCCTTTTAAAATCGATATTGGATAACCCCTGCAGCAAATGAACCCGGAAACCGAGATTTACATATTCGCCGACAGGAAAAGCCAGCCCGAAATGATAATCGGCAAAATGCATCTCATTTAAAAAAGAATTGCTCAAATACAGAGTGTCGTTAATACTGCTTCCGTTGCCTTCCCACAAAAGAAGCATTAAATCGTCGGTATAATACAAATTTGCAAAAGCTCTGTGTCGTACACCAAAGGTAAGAAAAGTGTTTCCGCCCTGTACACCAAAAAACAACAAATCGCCTGCAAAACGGAACGAGGCACGGCTCAGTCCCGGATTTTTTGTTATTACAGGTCTCAAATCAAGGTACAGAGAATCATTTTCGGTACTCCGGTAAAACAGATCGTCAAAAGAAAAGGCGCTGTTGTAACCGCTTAGCGAAATACCCGACAAAAGCGGAACACCCATGGTAAAAGCGGTTTCACCGGGAAAAAACGCAGGATTATCAAAACCGTTTTGGGGTATGTTTCGCAAACCGTAGTGTGTAAAATTTCCCTGCGCCTCTATTAAAACCGGCAGAGAAATAAAGATAAAGATTTTTATATATTTAAACAATCGCCCCATTTTTTATGGTATAACTACGGCTGTAAAACCAATTGTAATTTTTATTTTGTAATCGGAATACAATCCGACCGGAACATCACCATTGGAAAAAGTGGATGTTACCGCTTTAAATACACCCGAATTGGCCTGATGCATGGCATCGAAGAATGATTTATCCAGGTTAATCAGAAGGCTGTCGTGCACAGGGTATATTACCCTTCCCGAAGCATCCACCCGAGCCGCATTTATTTTACCCAGATCCAAGGTATTGAATACCTGCCCCCTTACGGAATCTCTCAGTTGCAACATCAAATCCATATCGAAAGGAAATCCGTTTTCCAGGTTCACTTTCAAAGCGGTTTCTTTCAAAGGAACCGGCTCTGCCATGGCGTTTATCTGCACTGTATCCGAGAGTCTGAGACTATCGGCACTGAAAACCATGGGAATTTGCAAATCGATACCGGCAACAATGGATGAGGTATCGTAAATAAAATTCATTGTATCGGAATTCCAATTTATCAGCCCGCCACCCGAATAGTTGACCACATCGGGCCTGATGGCCATAAAATCAACTATTTGAGAATTTGTTTTGTTCACGGTAATACTACCCGATGCCCATCCCGTACTGATTTCGGAATAAGCCAGAGCAATGGAATCGAGCCCCAGGTCAACCTCCTGACCGGTAGAACTGTTCGTGGCCGTAAACTGCGGCATCAGCTTTATGGGAAGTCCGAAACTATTGCCATAGTTCAGTTTCATTACCGGATTATCAAGATAGATTTCCCCTTGTATCCCTTGCAGAAAAGTCAAATCCAATGCAATGTTGCCAGGTTCCATATCAATATTACGCTTTCCGAAATAACCCTCGGCAAAACCCGGTTTTACACCGGTTGAGGTAAAATCGGCCAGCACAACATCCGACGAATCAAACTCCACCAGCTCGTTGGTAGGCATAATCACAATTCCGGTATAAACGGGAAAACGGGAAAACGGCTGTGTACTGTCGGTATCCAGATTCAACTCCATACCCTCAAAAGATATTGAACCCTCGCTTATTCCCATGGATGAGAGCACTATGTCGGCATGGGGAATAACACCATTGACAAGACCTGTGGGCAGTTTCAGCTCAATATAAACCCGCACGGGTAGATGGGAATTGAACCGGTAATTAAGTTCGCCTTGCGAAAACAAAACATAATAAAGCCTTACACCTTCGCTTAAAGTAAAATCGATTGTTTTTATATCCGAAAACATTATTTGCTGCGGAATCCTCGCTTTTCCGTTTACCACCTCCAAATCCTTTGCGTTTGCCGAAAATCCGAGTCCCCGGGTCAAATCGATAAATACGGAATCGGGATAACTGCCGCCGGAGCTGAAATTTGTAACCGTAAAAGAGAGTCTGTTGCCCAATGTCAATCCATGCAGAAAAATTGTATCGAAATATATTTCATCCGTTTGCAATTGCGGAATAGTGATATTTTTGAGGATTACCCCATTGTTTTGGTCATTCACCGAAAAGACAACATCCTGCAAGACCACCGGAAGTTGATTGTGCACTTTTATGGCAATATAACCTTTTGAGAATGTCAAATACTGAAAAATATCAATGGGATTGGTTCCCACATCAAATGCCGTATTAAAGGCAAACGGTGGAAAAATATTTTGGGTTTGGTCATGAGCAAGCAGTGTGTCCCTGACTGCCGGATCAAGATAAGGAAGGGCATCATTCATAGCAAATGTTGCCGAAATATTAAAAGTATCAATGGCAAGTGCTCCCAGCGTAAAACGGTACGATGTATCCAATCCGTCTTCCGGCAATTGAAGCAAACTATCGGCATAAACTACAAAAACAGAATCCTGATGATATGCATAATAAAGCGAGCTGTCAGGTGCAGTCATCAGGCTGGTATCCTGCGGAATAATATCACTCAATTTTAATTCCGTTTGAATAAACGGCAGGGTAACTCCCGGCTGCCAGCGCGACAGGGAAATTTTGTCTGTTGTTTTTCTGCACGAATAAAGGCCAGCCAGCAGAAAAAGCAAACTAATTAGTATGAACCGGTATTTTTTAACCATCCGTTACCTCCGCTTCAAATTTATACCATTTTACCGGATGAGAAACAGGCTTAATAGCTATTTACAAACAAACCCGTGTTAATTGAAAATTATACGCGCCAATTTGTATGCTTTTACGTAAAAAAGCGTAAAAAGTTATATAAAATACAGCCGTATTCGCTATCTTTGTGAGCCAAATAAAGAAATATCATGAAAAAGTTTACATTAGTTTTAATTTTAATTCCTGCAATCCTGTTCGGACAGGGCTGGGAAAAGACATTAGGTACCGGCTATGGTTATAGCGTAAAAGAAACATCGGACGGAGGTTTTATTATTACCGGGATGAATCTTAACTTGCAAATGTTCCTTATTAAAACAGACAATAAAGGGAACACAATCTGGGATAAAACTTATGATGAGGACTATCAATGGAGCACTTCCGTAATTGAAACGGAAGAAGGCGGTTATGTTTTGACAGGCGAAACCGACAGCACGGTTTTTTTGATAAAAGTTAATGAAAACGGAGATAAAATTTGGTCAAAGATTTATGATCTTCCGTCTTATTCCGCCGGATATACAGTACAGCAGACAGCCGGCGGAGGATACATAATATTTGCCACTTCCGAACCGTATGCCTGTTTAATTAAAACAGACTCCAACGGAAATACAGAATGGACGAAAAAATACGGGAGCGGGTATTCAACAAAATGTTTTGACGGTCAACAAACTGCCGACCAAGGATATATTCTGTTCGGACAAACCGGGTCGTCATACTTGGATTACGGTGCATTTTTACTTAAAACAGATGCAAACGGGGATAGTTTGTGGTCAAAAGTTTTTACTGAAGAAAACAGCAGCTGTTATTCAGGACAACAAACAACAGATGGCGGTTTTATTATGACAGGCCCTTATCATGTACCGGATAAATATTTTTTAATCAAAACCGACAATACGGGTGATACTATCTGGAGAAAAATTTATGGCAAAGAGACTCCGGTTGTCGTCAATGCCGTCCGACAAACCTCTGACGGCGGTTATATTCTTACCGGCGGAACAAATCAGGGTATTCATACAGGTGAACTCTTCTTAATGAAAACCGATAATTCAGGCGATACGCTATGGAACAAAAAATTTACGGGTGCAGGCCAAAATTGGGGATATTTTGTCCAGGAAACCTCTGATCACGGTTTTATTGTTACCGGCCAAACCGAATCAGCCGGGGGAATACCAAACATCTGTCTTATAAAAACCGACAGCGAAGGCAATGTTTTGTTCACCCAAAACATCCCTGAACCAAACCCAAACAGAAAACTTGTTAAAACGGTTGATCTGTCAGGCAGGGAAATATCAAAACCGCAAAAGAATCAACCGTACATCGAAATCTATGATGACGGTACAATGCAGAAGAAAATTAAAATTAAATAATCATGAAAAATTTAATCTTGCTTTTAATTATTGTGCCATCATTTCTGTTTAGTCAGGGATGGGAAAAGACTTATGGCCCTGGACACGGGTATAGCGTTAAAGAAACTTCGGACGGAGGTTTTATTCTTACAGGTATGAATCTTTATTGGCAAATGTTCCTTATTAAAACGGATAATAAAGGAAATATTGAATGGGCCAGAACTTATGGCGATAACTATCAATGGAGTACTTCCGTAATTGAAACGGAAGAAGGCGGTTATGTTTTGACCGGCACAACCGGAACCTCACCTTATTTGATGAAAGTTGACGAAAACGGTGAAAAGATTTGGTCAAAAATTTATGATTTCCCGTCTTACACAACACAAAGCATCGTTCAAAAAACAGCAGACGGAGGATTTGTGTTATTTGGTACTTCCGAATCGCGTGCCTGTATAATTAAAACAGACCTCAACGGTAATGTGGAATGGATGAAAAAATACGGCGGTCAGTATGCAACGTCATGTGGTGACGGCCAACAAACTGCCGACCTTGGATATATTCTTTTTGGAGACATAGAAACCTCATCATATTACCAGCATGGTGTATTATTACTCAAAACGGATGTAAACGGGGATAGTTTGTGGTCGAAAGTCTATTTTGACGGATGGAGCAGTGGATATTCGGGGCAGCAAACTACCGACGGAGGCTATATCATAACAGGTCCCGACAGCCTGTCGAGTAATATATTATTAATAAGAACAGATGAAAAAGGAGATACAATCTGGACAAAAATTTATAGCGATAATAATGCGGATATCGGATATGCCGTCAGGCAAACTTCCGATGGAGGTTTTATTCTAACCGGTGGTTTGAACAGTTTTGGTCATTTAGGTTACCTGTTTTTAATAAAAACCGATGACTCAGGCGAAATATTATGGAATAAAAGATATACCGGTAAAGACCGGAATCTTGGATATTTTGTACAGGAGACATCTGATCACGGATTTATCGTTACCGGTGAAACCGAATTCCCCTCCGGAATACCAAACATCTATCTGATAAAAACCGATAGCGAAGGCAATATTTTGTTCACCCAAAACATTCCCATACCAAACCCCAACAGAAAACTTGTTAAAACGGTTGATTTATCAGGCAGGGAAATATCAAAACCGCAAAAGAATCAACCGTACATCGAAATCTATGATGACGGTACAACACAGAAGAAAATTAAAATAAAATAATCATGAAAAATTTAATCTTGGTTTTAATTATTGTCCCATCATTACTATTCGGTCAGGGATGGGAAAAGACTTATCAATACGGAACAGGATATTCCGTTGAACAGACTACCGATGGAGGTTATATGATTATTGGTACCGGTGCCACCACTACCAGTTGCATATACATGATAAAAACGGACGGTAATGGAGACACTTTATGGACAAAACACTATAATCTGAATACGGCAGAACTTTTTTGTTCAGGTATTCAAACATCGGACGGAGGGTATATAATTACAGGTTTAACAAGAAAACCTGCTCCAAATATGAATTATGATGTCTTCCTGTTAAAGACAAACGGTAACGGCGACAGTTTGTGGTCTAAAGAATATGGAGGAAGTAATGATGATGCAGGGTTCTCTGTTAAGCAGACAACAGACGGAGGTTATGTAGTTACCGGCCGGACAGAATCTTTTGGTGAAACAAATGAAGTTTATTTAATCAAAACCGATAGTCTGGGTGACGAAATATGGAGCAAGACTTTTGGTGATGATTATGAAAATAGCGGAAGGTCGATTATACAAACAAGTGACAACGGATTTTTTCTTACAACCAATACGGAAATCTTCGGTTCGGGATTTAGTTGGATTGATTTAATTAAAACAGACAATGTCGGGAATATTGAATGGACATCCACTTTTGATAATGAAGACGATGATGCCGGTTTTTGTGCCCGACCTGCTAATGACGGGGGATTCATAATAACAGGAATGTCGGAAGAAAATAATAACATTAGTGATGTTCTTCTAATTAAAACATCTGACAACGGAAATATAGAATGGTCCCGTACTTACGGCGACAGTGAGTATATTGAACGAGGAAATTGCGTTACACAAACCGCTGAAGGAGGTTATCTGGTAGCCGGAACAAAAAAAACGGAAAATACCGATTTCGATATCTATCTGATAAAAACGGACAGCTTTGGTGATACATTATGGACCAGAACATTTGGCGATAACAGATGGGACGAAGCAACATGGGTTGAACAAACTACCGACGGAGGTTATATTATTACCGGAGAATACCAGGATGACAATGATGTGCGTCACGTTTGTTTAATCAAAACAGATGCAAACGGTTTAATCACGTTTACATCGGAAATTCCTTTTATTAACCCAAACAGAAAACTTGTTAAAACGGTTGATCTGTCAGGCAGGGAAATATCAAAACCGCAAAAGAATCAACCGTATATCGAAATCTATGATGACGGTACAATGCAGAAGAGGATTAGGGTTAAATAATCATTTATCTTGTAAATAAAAGAATTGCACGAATACATTGGGAATTAAAAAAAGACAAAAATGGCTACTGAAATTAAAACTTGGGAAATAATAGACGGAATGCTAGTGTCTATTGATACAACATTATCAGAACATAACAAAAGAGAAAAAGATGATTTAGAAAAATGGATTCGAACTAATCCTGAAATAATCGGAGACAATATCATAATTATTGGAGAACAAGTCCTGACTAAGTCAGGACCATTGGATTTTTTAGCAATTGACAACAATGGAAATACGGTCATTATAGAACTTAAACGTGATAGATTACCACGTGAAGTTATAGCCCAAGCAATGGATTATGCTTCAGATGTTGCTAATTGGTCAATTGAAAAAATAAGCGAAATCTGTTCCAAACAAACTAACAAATCTTTAGAAGATATACTTACTGAAACATTTGAAGAGATTGATATAGAAGATTTTACAATTAATATTACTCAAAGAATACTTTTAGTTGGTTTCGGAATTGAAGAATCATTAAATAGAATGATTGAATGGCTTTCAAATAAATTTGATATAAGCATTAACGCTGTTATACTTCAATATTCCAGAACCTCTTCCGGAAACGAGATATTATCAAGAACTGCAATAATTCCAGAAAAAATTGATCAAGAAAAAGCTACAAAAAGAAAATTTAATATTCCAATGTCTGATGCCCCAGGTGAATATGATGAAGATAAATTAAAAGAACTCTTAAAAAAATATTTAAGTCAGGATCTTTATAGTGCAAAAAGATTAAGAAATGTTGTTTTACCAGCTTTATTAAGAAATAACGTTATGACCCGCGAAGAACTCAAAAAAGAATTTGTTAAAAATAATGAAGCGGATAATGAATCTCAAGCTGGATATTTCTTGTCTTTAATCTCTGGACAACTAGGCCACGAATGGAAAGATTATCTTAGGCAAATAATTGCTTATGAATATCCAAATTATGAATGGGAAAAGGACAACTTTAGTATAAGACCTGAATATAAAAAATTGGTCCGAGAAGTATTAGAAGAACTATCTGAAAACAATTAAGAATTATTGGCTGTTACAACAAATAAACCAATAACTCCATATGGGGCTTAAGTGATTGGGACGAAATGTTGGCATACATTAAAAATGAAATTTCCAAAAAAAGAAAAAGGAATGTACTTTTGATAAATGAAAAGTTCTGAAATTAAAATATACAAAACGCCCGATGGAAAAACTTCCATTGAAGTAAAATTAGAAAAAGAAACCGTTTGGTTATCTCAAAAACAAATGGCAGAACTTTTTGACAAAGACAGCGACACAATCGGGCTTCATTTACGAAATATCTATAAATCAGG
>JALVZH010000087.1:0-11244 GCA_027022105.1 Bacteroidales bacterium
TGCAGATAAGGCTACCCGTGCCTTAAAAGCTGCTGTAAATTTTCTTCTTTTTGATTTCATAATTCCACTGTTAAAATTAAACTTTTTTTCATCTTAACTAGTGGTCTGATTTTTGGGGAGTATTATAGAGTGAGCCTTCAGGAAGGCTTTGCGGGAAGCGGCTCATGAAGAATCTGCAATGGATTTAACCACATTTATGTGGATTTGAGGCAAAATGTTTATAATAAACTTGTTTAAAGTCTAAATATTTTATACTCATTGTCATCACGTTAACTTTAAACAACTTCAATAATATAAATGTTAAGGCAAAAATCATGACAAAACCGTAGAAAATATGTTCTCAACCCGCCTGAGGCGGGCCTGCCCTCAAATCAGCGTCCAATCCGTCAGGTTTGCAGGCGCACCCGATGAATCTCCGAAATTTCCGTACCGTATATTGAATTGGAGTAGAAGCACGAGGGGAGATTCATCGGCATTCCTGCCCCTATGGCCAATCTGTAGAAGCCTCTGAATTATGAGGGGTTAGTAGTGTGAGTTGCCTAAACTTTTCAGGTCACCATAGGCCTTGCGGAAAATGACCTTTTAGGTCGCCGTGGGGTATGCGTGTGGGAGACATGAAAGGTCGAAAACAATACCTAAAAGACTGTAAATAAGCAATGAGCAACACTCAATCAGCCTGCGGCGGACAAGCGTTTGGATGTATTATGTTTGATGTTTTATGTAATATGTTTAATAAGCCGAAGGCAGGTATGTATTAAATTAACTTGGGAGGATAACGCTCAATGAGCAAGTGAGTAAGGGAAACACAACATACACTCCACCCCATAATTCAGAGGGTTCCGCCCGAGACGGATTGGAACATGACAAAACCGTAGAAAATATGTTATCAACCCGCCTGAGGCGGGCCATCCCTCAAATCAGCGTCCAATCCGTCAGGTTTGCAGGCGCGCTCGATGAATCTCCGAATGCTATCCGTACCGGATGTTGAATTGTGGAAGAAGCACGAGGGGAGATTCATCGGCATTCCTGCCCCTATGGCCAACCTAAAGATACCTCTGAATTATGAGGAGTTAGAGGTGTTAGTTGTCCGACACGAGCAGTAGGTTCCCACTCCGCCTGAGGCGGACCGGAATTGGAATGCGGGGAAGTAAATCTCGCAGCGTTTTCCGGTATCATCAATCCTTATTATCCATTTCTTCCCACCGTTTCTCACGGTAGTAAGCTGCAACGGCCACCAGCACAATTATTCCCACGGTATAATACACAAACGAAGGAATGGGCATCGGGTCGCCTTTGGCATACGAATGCAATCCCGAAAGGTAATAATTAACCCCGAAAAAGGTCATCAATATGGCAAAATAACCCACAACCGCAGCAAAGTTAAACGCAAATCGGCTTTTCAGCCCCGGAATAAAGCGCATGTGCACAATAAACGAATAAACCAGCACACTCACCAGCGCCCAGGTCTCTTTGGGGTCCCAGCCCCAGTAGCGTCCCCAGCTTTCGTTGGCCCACACACCACCGAGAAAAGTTCCGATAACAAGCATGTAAAGCCCGGCTATCAGCGTGCGTTCATTGATGTCCGTCAAGTCCTTAATGCGCAGCACCATCGCTTCACGGTTGTTGCGGTTGGTCAGAATCATCAACAACAGATTGATAAACCCGAGCAACATTCCCAAAGCCAGAAATCCGTAACTGGCGGTAATTACCGACACATGTATGGTCAGCCAGTAAGATTTGAGTACCGGCACTAAGTTTGTTATTTCCGGATCCATCCAGCTGAGGTGAGCCACCATAAGCAGAATGGACGTAAGTATTGTTGTTGCAGCCACCGTCATCATCGAACGGCGCGAAAAGAGCAATCCCGCCAGCATGGTAACCCAGCCGATGTATATCATCGACTCGTAACCGTCGCTCCACGGCGCATGCCCCGATATATACCAGCGCAGGGCCAAACCACCCGTTTGCACCGCAAACCCGGCTACAACCAACCAGAAAAAGATGCGTACCGTAACATCGAGCCATTTGCGCTCTTTAAACATTTGAACAAACAGCAAAACAATCATTATCACACCTATAAGGCCGTAAACCATACTCAATCGGTCGAAAATCAGCAGCCTGTTATAAAGCAGTTCGGCCTTAATTTTTCTTTCGGGCGGCATAATGGTACTGCCGTATTTTTTCTGATAGGATTTTAACCCGTTGAGCAACTCACCGGCAAGTTTCAGATTGCCCTCCTTAACAGCATTCAGGTAATGCGGCACTATGGAAACAACCATCAACGAATCTTCATACGAAAGCCCTTCGGGACGGCTGTTGGGATTAAACCACTTGGCCATGGGATCACGCGGGTCGGGAATTACGTTCAGCAAATCACCGGTAAAAATCAGGTAGCAGATATTCAACCGTTCATCCACTTTCATTATTTCCTTGTCGAACATGTTCCGGTGTGCAGGTTTTTTGTTGTATGCAGCAGTAACATAATCTCCCAACCTGTAACTTCCCTTTTTCATATCAATAAAATCGAAGTAAGAGGCATATTTACCTTCCAATCCCAGAACCCTGGCCACCTCTTTATTGCCTATCTTAATAAGCGGCACCTGCTGCCAGTATCCGGGATAGGTAAGCATTCCAAGCATCACCTCGTCGGCACTGCGCCCGTGGAAACTGTTTTTGCGGCTTACTTTGCGCAACACTTCCGAAGCGAGGGTATTCACCGGTTTGAGTCTTCCGTCACGCGACTGCACCATGAGTTCACCGAAGGCCCTTGCTTCCGTTTTATCAATCTGTGGTAACGAATCGGGGGAAATATGACCGTGCTGTGCAAAAAGTCCCGGTGATGACACCGTGAACATCATGGTAATTAATACCGCAGCCGTTTGCCGTTTCAGCATTGCCCGTTTTAATGCGGCAAAACGGGTATTTTTTGCCAGCAACGCCCAGGCCATCCCGAGGGCCATTAAAAAGTAACCGAGGTAGGTAAAAAAAGTTCCCCAGTAATCATGGTTCACCGACAGGATACTTCCCAACTCGTCCTGGTCGTAAGAGGATTGAAAAAATCGGTATCCTTTGTAATCGAGCACATGATTCATATAAATTCTGTAAGGCATCCGCACATTGTCTTTCCCGTCAATCAGCGTTACTTCACTGGCATAGCTCGAAGGGCTCCTGGAACCGGGATAGCGTTCAAGCTGGAAATCGTTCAGTTGTATCGAAAAAGGCAATCGAATCTCTTTTGCCCCATAGGCCATTTTCACCTGAAGACCGTTTACAGTAAAGGTTTTTTCCTCACCTTTATATCCTTTTCCGCCCCTTAAATTAATCCGTTTTGTTTCTTTTCCCGAACGGGCTTCCACCACTACCACATCCATCAAAGTGGCTTTGTTCCTGTCGTAAGGAACATAGGAAATTACCCCGTGCGTGTAAAAATCGGTTAAAACAATATTCAGATTACCAATGGTATATAACATTTTTGTTTGAAACGGTTGCGGTTGAAACGGTAACATCTCTTCGGAAGGTTCTCCTGTCATCGAAGTGGTACGGATTGTATCGGGTGCCGAAATATAAAGCATCCCGTCCGATTTGAAAATATTCACCTTCGTACTGTCGTCGTTGTTCCCGAAACGGATAACATACCCGCCGGTATTCTCTTCGCTGTTCTCTTTCAGATAGATGTTATGACGCCCCATACCGGCAGAGGTTACCAGCGTAATAAAACTGCTTCCCGTATCACTTTCGGCAATCACCTCCCTCGCATTGGGTATAAATCCCACCGATTTCAGTTCCAACTGTTTACCGCCAATATTTGCAGAATATGAAAAATCGCCCGTAGTCAGTACCGACAACAATACGGGTTCACTTTCCGAAATTTGGTTTTGTCCGTCGGTTACGTCCAAGGTTACATATGTTTTGTCGGACAGCATCGTATTTTTCGTTTCCCCTTCCCGCAGGTGCATCATTCCCTCAAAACTGATAAACCGGGTTATTGCGGCTCCAATGAGAATCACTAAAAATGCCGTATGAAACAGAAAAAGCGAAAACTTTTTCGGTTTGTACATCTTGAATTTAACAATATTGGCTATCAGGTTTACAGCGAGCAGCAGCAACAAAATATCGAACCATGTTGCATTGTAAACAACGGCTTTTGCCGCTTCGGTACCGAAATCATTTTCTATAAATGTGGCAACACCTATGGAAAATGCAAAAATCAAAATCAGAACACCCATTGCGGGCATCGAAAACAATATATTCAGAATGCGTTTCATTATGTACAGTTTATTTTATGCAATAATTATTATTCACTTTTTTTTAATGATTACATCTATGGCACCCACACCGAATTTTGCCACCGAAGCCATGGCATGTTCCGTATTGGAATAAATCTCCAGCTCTTTAACAATGCTGTTTTTCAAAACACCGTTTCCCACACCGTGGATAAAGGTTATCTTGTGGTAATCTTCGGCAATGGCACTTTCCAGCGCTTTGCGGAAATAGTTAATTTGCAGCATAAGCATATCGTGACTGGTAAGGCCGGCAATGTTGTCAACTATCTCGCCGATATGCAAATCAACCACCGCCTCGCCCGGAGCTGTTTTGTGCTTATCAATAAAAGCCTTTTCGCGTTTGATGTAGGCAGCTGTTTTCGAAGCCCCTTTTTCCGATTTCCGCTCTTTTTCAGTAAGGCCGGCCACCTCAAAAGTGCTCATCGGCGAAACAACCGACACGATAGCTTTTTTATTCACCAGCGTGTTTTGCTTGTAACTGCCCTCTTTGTAAAACCTGCCGGGACGGATGTCAATCACCGAATGCAAAGGATAAAAAATCTTTTCGGGCCTGTCTTCATGTATTAAAATCTGGATTACGCCGTGGCTGTAATTCTCAATATCGTCGCGGCCAATGGTATCAATTACAATTTTCGATTCGGAAGGTACCGTATTGTAATCCACGCCCCTCAAAACCTCATCCTGTTCCAGAAAAAGGCTGTAAATAATTTCATAGGGAGTGTGGTTCACCAAAATCACATCCAAATCGCCGGTCAGTACCCATTGCTGCTCATGCGGCTCAAACACAAGGTAAATTCCCGGTTCCTCTTTTGGTTTTACCCACGGGTTTATTTCGGTAATACGGCTCTCTTCCTCTTCAGGCTCTTCCGGTTCCTGAGCCTGTTTTGCCTGCTGCAAGCTCTGCGTTTGCTCATAAGCCTCTTTTGCACGATAATCCGGAATCAGGTCTTTTACCATAACCGGCATTTCAAAACCGTCTTCGGTCTCAATGGTCACCACCTTGCTGTCGAGTACCGCCTTTACCGTTCCGCCCCCTTTTTCGTTCAGAAACGTCACTTTATCCCCCACCTTAAATCTCATAGCTCATCTCTTTTTAACGGGCGCTAAAATAGCGAATAAAGGCTTATTAAAACCGGTTTTAAATAAATTTATCGGCGGTACGGTTTGTTATGGTACATTTCGTTTTTTATCAAGGCGGCCGGGCAGACTTGCAGTTGCATGCCGCAAGGCATCGCAATCCGCTTGTAGTTGCAAACCTGTAGGTTTCGCAATCTGCTATCCACTTGTAGTCCTCGCCCGCATGGCTGTTCCGTTCTTAATTCTAACATCTCACATCTGATTTCTTATATCTCATCATCATATCAGGATGTAAAAACCTGAAATAAATTAATAAAAAAAACTCTCCGGTTTTATCATGATTTTTGCCTTTTGAGGGCAAAAATCATGATAAAACCGGAATACATCTTCTTACCGCACCGCACTACGCAAAGCTGCGTACGGGGCTAAATATTTTATGCCCTTTCAGGGCAACCCATCCCTGCCACAAATTCCCGTTCTGCATTCTTACATCTTATATCTGACATCAAGCATATTACATTAAAAATATCACATAAAACATCCCACATCAAAAATAATACATCAAAAATAATACATCCAACATCCTCACTCTATTCCCTTCAATTCCATTGATTTTTCAATGAGTTCGATTTGTTGTTTTTGTGAAAATGATTCAGTATTGATTCTCAGGTCAAAATAAATATCGCTGAAAGGTTTACCTGCAAATTGCTCTAATAGGATTTTCCTTTTTTTATCCGTTTCCAAAATATATTCCGCCGCTTTCTCTTCGGAAATCAGTTTTCTTTTGGCCAGCGATTTAACTCTCCATTCAAACGGTGCTTCAAGACGAACGTGCAAGCCGTTGGGCACATTCCCCAATACGGAAACTCCTGCCCTGCCCTCCACAATGATATTCCCTTCGAAAGCATAATGGCGTATTACCTGCGTTATTGTTTCCCGTATCTTTTTGTCGTTTTTGTAATGTTTGTCGCCAAAGGCCCAAACAATTTCATCAAGATGCGTTTTGTGTTCCAGTTCCAATTTAAATTCAAGTTTCGACTGGTCAAGTTGCAATTTACGGGCAGCCTGCTCCATAATTTCTTTGTTCACAAAATGCCAGTTTTGCCCCTTTTTACGGAAGTAGCGAACCAAATCGCGAGCCAGACCGGAAGCATTACAACCGGCTTCCCTGGATATGGTAATAAACGGCCCGACAGAACTTTTTTTCTGTTGTTCCTGTTGGTAACGCTGCGAAAAATAAGCTGCTAAATCGATTGACATGGCTCTGCTTTTTTTCTTTTTTTTACGAAAAAAGAGCCGTTATGTTACCTTAAACAGTGTTAAAATTGAGATTTGTTAATCGGATTTATTATTAAATGATTTTACAAAATCATAAAACAGCCTTACGCCTACACCTGTTCCGCCTTCGCCGCGGTAGCCGTCTCTTTTTTCGAGAAATGCCGGCGCTGCGATATCGAGGTGAATGTAAGGGTAATCGGTAAAATGTTCCAGGAACTTTCCGGCTGTTATGGCTCCGGCTTCCACGCCGCCTATGTTTTTCAGGTCGGCAACTTTTGATTTCAACTGTTCTTTATATTCATCCCAAAACGGAAATTCCACAATGCGCTCGTGCACTCTGTCACCCGATTTTTTTATCTGTGTAAAATAGGATTCCGCTTTTGCTTTCATCCCCACAATTGCCTGCGGGCCGATGGCGCGTGCGGCAGCCCCCGTAAGAGTAGCGATATCCACAACCACCCGCGGTTTGTAATGTTTGGCATAACTAAGGGCATCGGCAAGGATAAGCCTTCCTTCGGCATCGGTATTAAGTACTTCCACTGTGGTTCCGTCGTGCATGGTGATAATATCTCCGGGTGTATAGGCATTGCCGTCGGGACGGTTGTCGGTAGCCGGAATCAGACCTACAACATAAAAAGGCAATTCCGCTTTTGCAATGGCATAGAGTGCACCTGCCACAGCAGCGGCGCCTGCCATATCAGACTTCATGGTATCCATAAAATTGGATGGTTTCAGACTCAATCCGCCGGTGTCATATACTACGCCCTTTCCCACAAAAACAATGGGTTTTTTATTTTTCGCCCGCTTCGGTTTCCATTCTATAACAGTAAATGTGGGGGGATCAACACTACCTTTGTTAACCGCCAGAAGTCCGCCCATTTTAAGGCTTTCAATCTTTCGCTTGTTAAATACTTCAACCTTTGCTCCGGTTCCCTTAAAAAGCTTTTCGATCTCTCCGGCAAAAACAGGTGCCGTCAGATACGATACGGGTTCGTTAACGAAGTCGCGGGTGTTGTAAACAGCTTCGGTTATAATGCGCAGCTCTTCCAGTTCCTCTTCGGTAATGCGGTCGTCGTAAACATCCACCTGCTCCAGCGTATGTTTTTTCTTCTCTTTTTCATTTCTATATTTTAAAAAGCGATAATTCCCCAAAAGAATTCCTTCACAAACGGCAAGTGTTTCTTCGGGAGTAGCATCAAACGGATAAACAACAATACGCTCTATCTTTTCACTGTTGGCAATCTGCTGAACAGCATCACCCTGCTTTCGAAAATCCTCCATGCGTTTTCCTTTGGAACCGGCAAAATCGCCAAAAATCACAAAAATTCTGTTTTTGTAACGATTTATAGAAACAAGGTTTTTCTTTTCACGATGAATCCGTTTTGCATACTCTTTTTCATCATCCGTTAACGGTAATTTGTCCAGTATTGGCAGGCTCTTTATTATATAAACCGTATCTGCTGCTGTCGGTTTTCGAAGTGCTTTTCTTAAAATTGTATCCATAGTAATTTTATTTTTTCAGGCAAAAATAGAGTATTTTTACTTTTTTTGTCATTTTTCATCCATATAGTTGCCCGGTTATCTTTTTCCGCGTCCCTATTCCGGGTTGCAGCAAGACTGGTATGTGTGCTTGTGAGGTGCAAGAATCCAATAAACACTTAAACAAAACCACGAAAGTTATTAATTCCAACTATATACTACCCAATTACTTCCTATTTTATCTCCTGCAGTTCGTACACGTTATAAAAGCCAAAACGGGGATCTTTGTTTTCCATAATAATTTTGGCATAAACACCGGGTTTATCATCAATCATCCACATCTTCAACAATCTGTCAAAACTGCCCACAGCTTCCAAAACCGTACATTGAAAAGTTCCGGCAGGTGTAGTGATTTTCTCCTTTCCCGCCACACGGAAACTTGCACTTTTCAACGGAAACAGATTGTTGTAAGTCAGGTTGTCGTAACAATTGGGCGGAAGTTGGGTATCTTCGGGCAAATGTTCTTTATCGTAACCGTAAAAGATATAATCGATACAAGCTTTGTCGCCTCCGTTTTCCACGGTAACATCAGCCTTCAGGATTTTGGAACGGAAAGTTCCGGCATCGGGAATAAGAACGGAATACTTATAAATTAACCGGTGAATGGTCGCCAGATAATCCATCATAGCCTGTTTATCGTTCCACGGCAACTTTTGTGCGTCGTTTTCATATTTAAAATTGCCGTCGCTATCAAAAAAGTCATCTTCAGTAAAATTAAGGTGTTCTGTTTTCGATGAAGTTTTCTCACGCACGGCTTTTGCGATTACCCCGTTGTTTTCGAGTGTAAACGAATCTTTTCCGATGGTAATTTTGTTTTTACCCCTGAAACCGGTGTTTTGCCCGAACAAAGTTATAATCAATGAATTATCTTTTTTATTATATATCCACGAACCGACGGCACGGCTGGTTGAACCCGGTTCTTTTTCCACATAAATCAGGCTGTCGGGTGCTTTAAAAACCAGCAATTTCAACAGTTGATTATCGTCCGAATCGAGTTTCCAGGTACCTATAAGTCCCGAGGCATTGTTTTCCGCAGCCATTTTCTTTTTATTTATCCTCAAAAAGAACATTTTGGCATCGGGATTTTCAAGCACCAACTCCTCATTATCCAGTTTTACAATTTTGTTATCGCCATTGGCAACCCTGAATTGTTCGGAAGTAATATGAACCTTTCCGGCTTTTTTGAGGTATTTCCAGGTACCCATTTTTATATCCATTGCAAGAAAATTGCCTTCCGGTTGAAATTCGACCGGGGCATATACATCCTGTGTACCTTTTTGGGTCTCGATTTTAGTCAATATCCAACTGCCCGCTACGCTATTCTCCTGTGCGTTTACACCAGTCAGGACAAGCAGCAATGTGATGATTAAAAGTGTTTTTTTCATCATGTTTATTTAAAAATATCCCCCATTTTATGCATCAACTCATACGATTGTTTTATTTCCTCATCGGTCAGATCAGGGTTTTCCTCTTTCATCATCTTTTTAAAATCGGAATAGGACATCTTCATCAATTTATCCATTTGCTGTTTATCTTCATCCGACATTTGCATATCGCCGAAGCCCATTCCCGGCCCTTCATGTGAAATAATTTCGACGCCAGCAGGGGGTTCGAAATCGGAATCGGAAAAGCTTAAACCGGTTTTAATGGAAACAGCTTCTTCCGTATTTTTAATTCCCATTATACTTGCTGTTGTTTTCAGGGTTAACCCTTTCCAAACAAGCATTGTTGTGGTTCCCATGGTATGGACTACCCACTTTTCGCAATTTTTTCCGAGAAAGTTCTCGGTTCCGGTCATTTTTCCGCCCATCGATTCCAGCATTTTCCTGCCCGAGGCCGTCATGTCTTTACCTCCTATAAGCATGGCCATACCGGCACTTTCCGAAATATCTTCCGCCTCTTTGGTGAGCATGTCAACAGTATATGCTTTACCGTTGTTCAAAATGGTAATCTGGTCTTTAACGGTTCTGCCGTTTTTTTGAATCGTTTCGCGAACCGATTCACGCATACCCCATGAATCGAAAATCAGCACCTTCGTTCCCGTTCCTTCGGGAGATTTGATTTTGTAAGTTACCTTACCCGATTCAACATGATATCTTTTTGTTTCCTGTGCCCGGCTTTGCAGGGTGAATGCAAACAGAAACAGCACAACCGGCATAAGATAAGCCATACCGGAAAATTGTTTTTGATAATTTTTCATTTGATTATTTATTAAAATTGATGTATTGATATTTTCTGTTCAAATCGTTTATTCTTTTTTCCAACGTATTTTCAACGGCCTCAAAGGCTTTCATATCCGCACCGGATACACCCTCTTTTTGTTTTGTTTCGATATATCTTTGAATTTCCAACAGCTTTTCGGCCATTGATTTACTGCATGAAAGAAATTCCAGCCCCAGCTTTGTCATTTTCATCTTTTCCATCAAAGTCATATCTTTTTCATCCTTCATAAAAAGATCTTTGCCGTCGGTTGCCGCCCGTTCCATTTTGTCGGACAGTTCGTTAATTACCTTTTCCGATGAGTTTACAAACCTCATCACCTCCCTGTCTTGTTTTACCTCTGCCGGCACCTGAATTTTTACAGGCGGCATAAAGCCGGTACGGTCAACCTTACTTTTGCAACCTGTAAACAAAGTAACAAAAATAAGGAACAGTACCGGTAATATGCCCGATTTAAAATATTTCATCATTAAAATTTTACAAATTCAACCCTGCGGTTATTGGCTTTTCCTTCGGGCGTGGCATTGGTATCAATGGGTTTGCTTTCACCCCAGCCTTTTGATTTCAGGCGGTCGGGCGAAATACCCATTGAAATAAGCCGGTCCATAACCGCTTTGGCACGGGCTTCCGAAAGTTTCTGGTTGCTCGCCTCGTCGCCGTCGCTGTCGGTATGGCCTTCCACGCTGAATTTCAGTTCGGGATGCTTCACCATAAGTTTGTAAATCTTGTTGATAGGCCCCATACTTTCGGGTCTCAGGGTAGCTTTATTTACATCGAAACGGATACCGTTTTCCACAATCTTTCCGTCGCTCATTACACGGTTATAATATTTTACCCCGCCTTTGGC
>JALVZH010000087.1:11254-12721 GCA_027022105.1 Bacteroidales bacterium
CGAAAGTTTTTTACATACATATCGTTGTCGCTTGCGCTTAGTGTTATTCCCGTAGGGTTACCCGTCATGTGCGGGATGTTTATGAGCCGCTGGTCATCTAAATAAACTTTCAACTTTCCTTTTGTATAAGCTATTGACATGTGTCTCCAGCCTCCTGTTTCATCCCAATTACTTCTGTCTTTTTCCTCTAATGAGGAAGAACTTTCGCCAAACTCAACAGAATTTACATAGAACTCTATTTGTTTCAATCCGCTACCGTTACGTTGATTTTTCCTGTCGTATAAGGTTATATAGTAACGTTCGTTGTATTCTTTAGGATTAAAATACCCGTCAAATTCAATGGTAAACACATCCGGTAAATAGTCTTCGGAAGAGTTTTTCAGATAGGGTACAATTCCTTTCCGGTACATGTTTCCATTGCTGATAAAGGTAATTACAGGCACCCCGTCAACTTCTGCAATTTCCGCACCACCTTGATACAAATCCCAACGCGAAGGAAATTCGCCGTTTTCTTCATCTATGGAAGGACCGTCTTCAAATATTACGGTCTGACCGGGAACAAAATCGTATTTGGACCAAACCACTTTAGGCTGTTTCGGTTTTTCCTCTGTTTGTCCGTCTCCTTTATATAATACAATGGCTGCATCGTTGTAGCAATCAAGGCGGGTATTCATATCGTCCTCACGACTTATCTGAAAATCAACATCATCGTCACCGGTTCCCTCTTCCGTTCCGTTATCCAAATCGCAGGTGTATGTTCCTCTTACCGAAAAACGGTTAGACCGGCTGAGAACAGAACCGTCGGAAGCATAGGTTACATAACGGAATGTGGTTTTGTAGTTATTGCGTTTATCAATGTCTGTAATCTCCATTTTTCCGTAATTCCCTTCCGAGGTTTTATATACAAACACACTTCCTTTTCCGGCAACAATACCGTTGTGATTGGTCAGATAAATTATTTCGCGTTTCATAATATCATCATCAAGACCTGCAATGGCATTCCTGTCAAGACTGTTAAACCTGGGATTGCTGCTGTTGGCAGTCGAATTGCTGTTGTTGGAAGAATGCGCATTGGAACTGTTTGATGCGGTTGTTTCCTGCCCGGAATTCTTTTGTTTTCCTTTTTTGTTTTTCTTTTTAAAAAGACCTTTAATACCGTTTTCAATCTCATCAAAACCTTTATCAATGAGCTCGTCGGCATTTTTATTGGCACGGTAATTTGCCTCACGCTCTACCTTGTGAGGAACATCAACGTGAATCTGTGCCGATACATTCCTTAACGAAAATGCAGAGATAAAAATCAGCGAAAAAATTAATACCTTTTTCATTTTTCTTGTTTTTGGTAAATAATCTGCACAAAATTAGCCTATTGACAAGGGATAAACAGAGGAAATTTGAATTCGCAGGGAACCGATTTGAATTCGTGTCTTTCCGGAAGAAAAGTGCAGATATGAGATATTAATCCGC
>JALVZH010000088.1:0-6242 GCA_027022105.1 Bacteroidales bacterium
AACGTTTGACCGGTGAAAACGTAGGCCGCCAGATTGCCATTGTGCTCGACGGTTATGTATATTCATATCCGGTTGTAAACGGCGAAATCCCCAACGGACGTTCATCCATTTCGGGTGGCGGTATGACTGTTGAAGAGGCAAAAGACCTTGCCAACATTCTAAAAGCCGGTAAACTTCCTGCTTCGGCACATATTGTGGAAGAGGCTGTTGTAGGCCCCTCGCTGGGACGTGAAGCCGTTAGAGCAGGGATGAACAGTTTTATTCTGGCCTTTATAATGGTACTGGCTTATATGATTGCCTATTACAACAAAGCCGGTTGGGTTGCCAGCCTCGCTTTGATAATCAACGTATTCTTCCTGTTCGGCGTACTTGCATCGCTGGGTGCCGTACTTACATTGCCCGGTATTGCCGGTATCGTACTTACACTCGGTATGGCAGTGGATGCCAACGTAATTATTTACGAGCGTATTAAAGAGGAAGTAAGAGCAGGAAAAGGATTGCGCCTTGCAATACAGGATGGTTACAAAAACGCCTATTCGGCTATTATCGACGGTAACGTAACCACATTACTTACAGGTATCGTACTTTATGTTTTCGGCACCGGCCCCGTACAGGGTTTTGCCACTACGCTGATTATCGGTCTGCTGTCGTCACTCTTTACTTCTATCTTTATTTCGAGGTTGATTTTCAGCAACATGATCGATAAAAACAAAAAAATCACCTTCTCCAATAAATATACCGCCAATGTACTTTCGAACACCAATTTCGATTTTATCGGCTGGAGAAAGAAAGCGTACATCTTGTCGGGAATATTGATTGTTATCAGCCTTATATCGCTGTTTACACGCGGATTAAACTTCGGCGTTGACTTTACGGGAGGACGTACCTATGTTATCCGTTTCGACCGGGATGTAAATACGGAACAAATCAGAAAGAAACTGACTGCCGAATTTGATAAAATCGCACCCGAGGTGAAAACATTCGGGCCTTCGAGCCAGATAAAGGTTACCACCAAATACCTGATAGATGCCGAAGGAATTAATGCCGATTCAATTATCCAGGCTAAATTGTACGACGGACTGAAATCTTTCTACAAAATACCGCTTAAATACAAAGACTTCACTTCGGATACGGAAGGAGAAAACAAACTGCTCGGAATTTTAAGTTCGCAGAAGATAGGCCCGACCATTGCATACGACATTCGCGAGAAAGCCTACTTTGCCATCTTCTTTGCCCTGATCATTATCTTTGCCTATGTGGCTGTCAGGTTTAAAAAATGGCAGTACGGACTGGGTGGTGTTGCTGCCTTGTTCCACGACACCATCATCACGCTGGGAATGTTCTCGCTGTTTTACGGCATTTTACCCTTTAACATGGAGGTGGATCAGGCATTTATTGCTGCCATCCTGACCATTATCGGTTACTCTATTAACGATACCGTAATTATCTTCGACCGTATTCGTGAGAACACCACACTGTTCCCCAAACACTCGTTGAAGAGAAATATGAATGAGGGATTGAACCGCACACTGGCCCGTACCATGAACACATCGGGCACCACGCTGGTTGTATTGCTCATGATTTTCATCTTTGGCGGTGAGGTAATCAGAGGGTTTGTATTTGCCCTGCTGGTTGGTATTCTTGTGGGTACCTATTCATCGGTATTTACTGCAAGCCCCATTGCCTACGACCTGCTTCACGGCGATAAAGACGAGAAAGCGGTGGCTGCAAGAGATGCAGAACAGGAAAAAAGAAGAAAGAAAAAAAGTAAGAAAAAATAATTTTCTCTTTGCACATTGAAAAAATCCCGGTAAAGCAATTTGCCGGGATTTTTTAATGGTTCCATTTTGTATCTTTGCCCCTTAATCAGAAAACATGTTTGACAAATCATCGCTCAAAGAAGTTGGCAAACTGCTGGCCGCACCAAAAAAGATAGCCTTAGTGGCACATAAAAATCCCGACGGGGATACGGTAGGCGCAGTTTTGGCCATGTATCATTATCTTAAACCCAAAGGACATATGGTATCAGCCATTGTTCCCAACGAATATCCGACCTTTTATTCCTGGATGCCCGGAATAGAAAAGATGCTGATTTTTGACAAAGATGCCAAAGAGATAAAAAAGACTCTTGCGGATGCAGACCTGATATTTTGTCTTGATTTTAATGCTACTCACCGCACAGGAAACATGGGTAAATTCATAACCGAAGCCAAAGGGACAAAAATTGTTATAGACCACCATCCGCAGCCTTCCAACGAATTTGATCACTATTTTTCGGAAACCGATACTTCATCTACCGGAGAGCTGGTATATGAGTTTATAGCCGGACTGAATGACACCCGAAGCATTACAAAAGATATTGCCGTTTGCCTTTACACCTGTATTATGACCGATACAGGCTCTTTCAGCTTCTCGTGCAACAAAAAACGAACCTATGAGATTACCGGTGAGCTTATTGAGAAAGGTGTTCAACCCGATTTAATTCACAAACTGGTGTATGATACTTTTACCGAAAACCGGTTGCGGTTGCTGGGTTATGCGCTATCGGAACGGCTGCTGGTTTGGGACGAACTGCATACGGCAATAATCAGTCTGAACCGCGACGACCTGAACCGGTTCAACTATCAGGTTGGCGATACCGAAGGACTTGTCAACTATCCGCTATCCATGGAAAAGATTAACCTGTCGGTACTGATTACCGAAAAGGATAATGCCCTGCGGCTTTCTTTCAGGTCGAAAGGCGATTTCTCGGTGAACAGGCTGGCACGGGAACACTTTGACGGAGGCGGCCACAAAAACGCAGCGGGAGGAAACTCGCAAATGACCATGGAAGAGACCGTAAAACAATTAAAATCGGTTTTGGAACGTTATAAACAGGAACTGGATTACAAATTGACTTATGAATAAACTACACGCTGCGATTTCCTCTTTTACAAAGTACCTGTATTACCGTTTCCTGAAAATATTCCGGATTACGTTTCCGGCGATTTTCTTCTCTTTTATTATATTTACTTCCTGTCATTCGGGACAATCCGAAATAAGGCAAAAAAAGCGTGTACCTGAAAAATCGCTCATAAAAGCCAACCGGTATCTGGTGAAATCGGAGAAAGAGATTATTGATAATTACATAAAACGACATCACCTGAAGATGAAAGAGACCGGCAGCGGCTTGCATTATATGATTATAAAAGAAGGGAACGGCCCCAAAGCCAAAAAGGGTGATATTGCCATAATTGATTTCACGATAAAGTTAATAACCGGCGATGTGGTTTATTCGTCAAAAACCGACGGGCCGAAAATCTTTGAAATTGGACACGGAAATGTGGAAAGCGGACTCGAAGAGGGAATTTTATTGCTAAAAAAGGGAGATAAAGCAAAATTCATCTTACCTTCGCACCTTGCTTACGGGCTGCATGGCGACGAGAAGAAAATTCCACCCAAAATGCCTTTAGTGTATGATGTTGAATTAAAGAACCTTAAATAAATTTTAACATGAAAAAGTATCTTTTTATTATTGTAGCCGGAATGATCTCCGGACTGTTTTTCAGCGCTTGTAATCAAACAAAATCGGAGTATCCGGGGTTTGATAAAACCGAAAGCGGTATGTATTATAAATTTTTAACAAAAAGCAACGATACCACTTCGGCGCAAATGAATGATTATATGGAAGTGTATATGGACTACGGAACCCTGAATCCCGACTCCGTAATTTTCAGCAGCAAAAAGAATAATCCCGACAAACCGACCATGAATATTCCGTTGCGCCCTTCCGTATTTAAAGGTGATATTTACGAAGGCCTTGCCATGATGCATGTGGGTGACAGCGCCCGTTTTTTATGTAATTCCGATTCCACCTTTACCAAACTTTTCAGAATGCCCGTCCCCAAAGGGATGGATTCCGCCAAAGTGCTCTTTTTCGACATAAAACTTGTGAGTGTAAAAACTGCGGAAGACATTCAGCATGAACAATTGCAAAAAATGGAAGAGGCTAAGAATGCAGAGCCGGCCGCACGCGAAGCATACCTCAAAGAACACAACATTACCGTAAAACCTACCGACGACGGTCTTTATGTTATCATCAACAAAAAGACCAACGGAATAAAGCCGAAAGAGGGCGACAAAGTGAAAGTACATTATACCGGATATCTGCTGAACGGCGAAAAATTCGACAGCTCCGTTGACCGTGGAAAACCGTATGAGTTCACTCTGGGTAAAGGACAGGTGATTAAAGGATGGGACGAAGGTATTGCCATGTTGCACAAAGGAGAAAAAGCAACCTTTATTATTCCTTCGAGCCTGGGATACGGACAGCGTTCCATGGGTCCCATAGGGCCTTATTCAACTCTGGTTTTCGATGTTGAGCTGGTTGACGTAACAAAAGGAAACGGAAAATAAAGCGAACAGGAGACAAACTCCTTAAAATATCTTAAACAGGTGCTTTTTGCGGCTGGTGAAATTATATTTGCAGTGCAAAAAGCACCTTTTTTATTGGCCTATGAAAAGAACGATTTACATTATCACCGTTTTGTCGGCAGTTATTCTTGCAGTAACTTCATGCAGAAACAACGAACAGCAAAAGCTCACTTTTACAAAAGGTGAAAACGGTTTGCTTTACAAATTCCACAAACAATCGGGAGATACCCTGCATCCGAAACTTAACGACCTTGTTTTTGTAAATCTGCGTTATTATCTGCCTGACACAGTGCTTTTTGACAGCAAAAACTCCGATGAAGAACTTAAATTCCCTATGATCAAACCTATGTTCCGGGGCGATTTGTACGACGGGTTAAAGATTATGTCGCCGGGAGATTCGATGACAATCAAGGTAGTAGCCGACAGCTTCTTTATGAAAACCGCCATGATGAAAAAGCTCCCCGATTATGTTCAACCGGGAACCCCTATGTATTTCGATATAAAGTTGAAAAAAGTTCAATCGCCCAAAGCATACGATAAAGAAAAAAAATATGAAGAGCAGATTAAATTGGACGAATACATTAAAAAGAACAAAATTACTGCTGTTCCCACTGAATCGGGGTTGTATTTTATCCCTTTGAAGAAAGGCCACGGACGCAAACCGGTGAAAGGTGACATTTGCGGGGTGTATCTGAAAGTACAAACCCTTGACGGAACCGTTTTGTGGGACAGAAGCGATGAAATGATCGACATTGAATACGGCGGTTCGTTCGACACCAAAGGATTAATGGAAGGACTGGGCATGATGCACGAAGGCGGTAAAGCCAGGCTCATTGTACCCTCACCCATTGGGGTGGGAAATGTGGGTCGTCCTCCAGCTGTTGAGCCTTATACCACAATTATTTACGATGTAACCTTTGCCAGATTCAAAAGCCTCGAAGAGCTGAAAAAAGAGCGAAAGGAGAAAGCCCTGAAAAGGAAAATGGAAAAACAAAAAAGAGAAGCCGAAGAGGAAGCTAAAATAAAGAATTGGATAAAAAGCCATAATTACAATGCCACTCCCGATTCAAACGGCATTTACCACATTGTATTAAAAGAGGGTGACGGCCCCTACCCTGCCGATACCTCCATGATGAAGGTGTATTACAAACTGTCGGATATTGACGGAAACGTAATTCAGGACAACCACAACGATAAAACTCCTTTTACTTTTAAGATGGGAACCCATTCGGTAATAAGAGGCTGGGAAAAAGGTTTGAAAAAAATGCGTGAAGGTGAAAAAGCTTTGATTATTGTTCCTTCCAAATGGGCCTATGGCGACAGGGGACGAGGAAACCAGATAAAACCTTATACCCCACTCTTTTTTGAAGTTGATTTGATTGAAGTAAAATAACCTGTCGGAAGGTTTTGAATAGTTCCATCCAATAAAACAGGCGGGCACTTGACAGGTTGCATTCCCCCTTTTACACCCGGCTTTCTTAAATTCATAATATTTTTTTATATTTGCATACCGGTATTTCATTTTTTCGACGGTTAATATTCTTTATAAATAATGAAACTTTTTGGAGGTGATACACTTTACCATAATGTATTAAACCGCACATAAGTGAACTACTACTTTTTCTGAATCAAATTAAAATTTAATATTATGAATAAAGGTTTTATTTTCAGCGCTATTGGTTTATTCATGTTTTTCTTTCCAAAAACCATTGATGCACAGCAAAAATACCGTACCGAAACCGACCTCCTCGGTGAAATTAAAATTCCGGCAGAAGCATATTACGGAGCACAGGCGGCAAGAGCCATGCAAAACTTTAATATTTCGGGAC
>JALVZH010000088.1:6252-38259 GCA_027022105.1 Bacteroidales bacterium
TCAATGATTATCCCGATTTTATGAAGGCATGGGGAATGATAAAACTCGCTACCGCCCGTGCCAATACCGAAGCCGGAAAAATGAAAAAGGAGACGCTCAGATTAATTGAGCCGGCATGCAAAGAGTTGATAGACGGGAAGTTGACCGATCAGTTTAAAATAGATATGTATCAGGGGGGAGCAGGCACCTCCACAAATATGAATGCCAATGAAGTAATAGCAAACAGGGCTCTTGAACTGGCGGGATATAAAAAGGGTGATTATAAAAAGATTTCGCCCAACGACGACATAAATATGTCGCAATCGACCAACGACACCTATCCTACGGCACTTAAGCTTACCATGCTTATGCAAAATGACGACTTGAAGCAAGAGCTAAAAGCATTGGCAAAATCATTTAGAAATCTGGGGAATAAATACATTGATGTTCTTAAGATGGGACGTACCGAACTTCAGGATGCCGTTCCGATGACCGTGGGACAGGAATTCCACTCCTATGCTTCAATGCTGGAATGGGAGCTTGACAACCTGGAACAGGCCGAAAAGGCGCTTATGTTATTAAATATGGGAGGAACCGCCATTGGAACCGGAATAAATACACCTGAAAATTATGATAAATATGTAATTAAACATCTTCGTGAAATTTCGGGATACGACCTGAAAAATGCCGATGATTTAATTGCAGCCACTTCGAGTTTGCACGGATTTGTAGTTTATTCTTCGGCTTTAAAAACACTGGCTACCACATTATCAAAAATATCAAACGATTTGATAATCCTCTCTTCGGGCCCACGTAACGGAATTTTTGAGATAAACCTCCCTCCCCGCCAGCCCGGTTCGTCTATTATGCCCGGAAAAGTAAATCCGGTAATTCCCGAGCTTACTGCGCTGGTAAGTTACAGGGTTATCGGCAATGATGTTACGGTTAACATAGCCGCTTCTGACGGCGACCTCCAGCTAAATGCTTATGAACCTGTAGTGGGAATTGCCATTTTTGAATCACAAAAACTGCTTACCAACACATTAAAAACTTTACGCGAAGATTGTGTGGACGGCATTACCATTAACGAAGATGTGGACAAAAAAAATATGGAAACCACAATTGGAATTGTAACAGCCTTAAATCCCATACTCGGCCACCATGTTGGCGACGAACTGGCAAAAGAGGCAAAGGAAACGGGAAAAGGAATACTTGAACTGGTGCGCGAGAAAAAACTACTCACCGAAGACCAGATAAAAAAACTTCTTGACCCTGTAAATATGGTAGGGCTTGACAAAAAGAAATATGAAGGTAAATAAAATTAAAAAAATAATGTCTAACCGGTCTTAACTAAAAGACCCTTTAAAAACAGAAAATTATGAACACGGTAAAAACAAGAATGAATTTAATTGTAACGGCATTCATGTTGTTTGTATTCCTGCCATACACCATGGGGCAGGAAAAACTTCCCAAAATTGTTATTCTGGCCACAGGTGGTACCATTGCCGGTGCCGGCGAGAGTGCCACGGGCTCGGCCTATACTTCAGGACAGGTAAGTATTGATGCCATGATAGATGCAGTACCCAATATTCGGAAACTTGCCAACCTGAGCGGCGAACAACTTTCAAATGTCGGATCGCAGGACATGAGTATCAAAATATGGTTAAAACTGGCCAAAAGAATTAACGAACTTCTTGCCGGTGATGTTGACGGAATAGTGGTTACACATGGTACCGACACCCAGGAAGAAACGGCTTTTTTCCTGAACCTTGTGGTTAAAAGCGACAAACCTGTGGTTTTGACAGGTTCCATGCGTCCTTCCACAGCATTAAGTGCCGACGGCCCGCTCAACATGTATAATGCAGTTGCAGTAGCCGCCAATCCGGAAGCAAAAGGAAGAGGAGTGATGATTGTTATGAACGATGAAATCCACTCGGCGCACTCGGCAAAAAAGATGATTACAACACCCGTTCAAACCTTCCAGTCACCGCAGCACGGCCTTCTGGGAACTGTTATTTTCGGGCAGGTTACCTTTTTCCATTATCCTTATGGTATCCACACCACAAAAAGTGAATTTTCGGTTGACGGCGTTAAAAAACTTCCGAGGGTGGACATAGTGTATGGTTGTGCCGACATGTCACCCGACCTTATTCCCATGCTGGTTAAAGCGGGAGCCAAAGGAATTGTTGTAGCCGGTGTAGGCGACGGTAATATGCCCGAATCAACACTTAAAGCGGTAAAAAGAGCTACAAAAAAAGGAGTAACCGTTGTCAGGGCTACACGGGTGCCCATCGGAACGGTTCTTTTACACGGAGAAGTTGACGATTCAAAGTACGGCTCCGTTTCGTCTATGGATTTGAACCCTCAAAAAGCCCGGATACTTCTCATGCTTGCTTTACAAAAGAATCCGGAAATAAGCAGGGAAGAGCTGCAAAAAATGTTTATTAACTATTAATCTCCAATCTTATGAAATTAAAAGTTCTTCTTGGGATATTTTTACTGGCAGGTATTACAGGTAACGTTCATGCACAACTGAGACAGGCAGATACGGCTGCACATTACCGCTCTTTAATTCCCATTGACAAACAAAAACGTTTATCAAATATTGATTTTATTGCCAATACCCAGTACGCTTTCAGAAATGATTTCTATAACGGTGATTATACCGGATCAAAGTTTAAAATGGAACAATTCCGCCTCGAATTCAGAGGCTGGATTACCGATAAGGTTTTTTTCAGATTCAGACACCGTTATACCAGCCCTTTCGAACCGCAAACAATAGATAAAATTGTGAAAGGGGTTGACATGGCTTATGTAGCTCTTAAACTGGGTAAAAGGGAAAAATGGGAACTCGTGGCCGGTAAGTTTTGTGTTGACTGGGGAGGTATCGAGTTTGATTTGAATCCCATTGACATTTACGAATATTCCGACATAATAGAACAGGCCGATAATTTCCTTTCGGGAGTGGGAATTAAACATTTTATCAATAATAATAATTATGTAGGACTACAAATTTATAATTCCAGAACCCAAACATACGATGAAATATACGGCAACGACAGCGTTATCGGCGGTGCAGGAATTAAGCCCTCAAAGGCTCCCTTAGGAGCAGTAGTAACCTGGAGAGGTACTCTATGGGACGGACTTGTAAATACTTTATGGAGTTATTCGATTACAAACGAAGCACAAAGTATCTTCAAAAATTATCTTGCACTCGGACAGCAACTCAATTTGAAAAATTTTACACTCTCTTATGATTTCAAAATAAGTAAAGAAGATCTTGACAGGACAGGTATTATAAGTCAGGAGATACCAAGAAATGAATACGGGTATGTTTTGAGAAATACCCTCTATTACAGTCACTGGTTAAAAGCCGACTGGAATTTTTTACCCAAA
Organism: Bacteroidales bacterium; assembly: GCA_027022105.1. Taxonomy (GTDB): domain Bacteria; phylum Bacteroidota; class Bacteroidia; order Bacteroidales; family F082; genus Sulfidibacterium. Next base: position 9,628 of record JALVZH010000088.1, read on the forward strand.
TGGCATGTTACCTTTACCGGATATATTGATTATGCCGATTGGTTGGACGATGAAGATCCGGCAAAAAATACCAACAGAATACGAACAGCTTACGGCTATGTTCCCACTGTTGAGTACTATCCGTGGAACGACATCAACCTGAAATTCTTTGTTGGCTGGATTGGTCGCATTTACCGCTATTCAGACTATACGAAATTTACAATTAATGTAAAAGATTACGATACCGGCAGGTTAATGTTTGGCATTATCTCTCCATTGAAATTCTTGTAATTAATTAAATAAAAATGGTATTCGATTCAAGACAAAGTATTATTGCAGCAATACTGGTTCTGTTTCTTGGAAAGTATTTAAAACGCAAAATCGGCTTTTTCAGAACGTACAACATTCCCGAACCTGTAGTCGGCGGATTCGTTGCATCGCTGTTTTTCGGTCTGATATATTGGATTTTTAACATTGAGATTGAATTCTCAACACATTACAGAGATATTTTATTACTTGTATTTTTTACCTCTATCGGGCTTTCTACCGACATAAAGAACATTATAAAAGGAGGTAAAGTTCTGTTGATCATTACAGTGCTTGCCATCCTGTTTATATTTGTTCAAAACATTATAGGGGTTACCCTTTCACGGTTATTTAATTTAAAAGAGATAACAGGTATTATAGCGGGTTCGGTGCCTTTACAGGGAGGTCACGGAAATGTGGTTTCTTTTGGCACCATTATTAATGAAAAGTTTAAACTTTACAATGCCATGGAAATCGGGATGTTGATGGCAACATTCGGATTGATAGCAGGAGGAATTCTGGGAGGTCCCGTAGCAAAATACCTGATAAAGCGCCATAAATTAAAGCCGGAAGATGAAGAGGACAAACAGATAACCATAGGTTCGAAGTACGGTGAAAATCCGGTTATAGATTACGACTCCATTTTGAAAGTTCTGTTAATGCTTTCCATATCCATTGGCATAGGAATATATTTGCATGAGTTACTGAATTATGTTCATTTCACATTACCCCTTTTTGCCACATGCATGCTTGGCGGACTCATTGTAATAAATTCCGTTCCATATATTGTCCCCAAACTCAAATGTCCTGCTCAGTCGCCCACTTTAGCCATAACATCCGATATAAGTCTTGGACTGTTTCTTGCCATGGCCATGATGTCGCTTAAATTTTGGTCAATAGGAGATGAAGCACTGTTTATCATAACAAACACGGTGATACAAACGGCTGTTATAATTTTATATACGGTTTTTATCATTTTCCGTTTGGCAGGGAAAAATTATACCGCAGCGGTATTATCAGCCGGTTATATCGGCTCGGCGTTGGGAGCAACTCCTACTGCAATGGCAAACATGGCCGCCGTTACCAAAGAGTATGGCCCTTCAAAGATTGCTTTTATGGTAATTCCGATTTTGGGGGCATTTATTATTCAGGTAAGTAATGCCGTAATTGTAAATCTGTTTATAAAATTAATGAATTAGGTTTTTTTCATCTATATTTCGACATCACCTTATCTATCATCTTTTCCAGATCGGCCGGGCGGTAAGGTTTGGTCATATATTCGTCCATTCCTGCCGCAATACAGTTATCGCGATCGTGTTCCATTGCGAAAGCTGTAATGGCAATAATGGGAATCCTGTTTTTTACTCCCATCTGCTCTTCATACTCCCGTATTTTGGAAGCCGCTTCCAATCCGTTCATTACAGGCATTTGAATATCCATTAATATAAGGTCATAGTCGTTGTTCAGAAACTTCTCAACACCCACTTTTCCATTGTGAGCAAAGTCCACCTGGTGCCCAAGACGACGGAGCACAGCATCTGCAAACTTGGCATTCAATGTATTATCTTCTACAACTAAAACCTTCACAATTTATTATAATTTACTGTTATACTCTAAAACTACTACAAAGTTACGAAATTTGTTCATTCACAAATACATTATTTATAATTTTAAACAAATTCTGCTTTACTACCGGTTTAGCAACATAGCCGTCAAAGCCATGATTCATCATCTCTTCTTCTTCGCCCAATTGAGGAAAAGAGGAAAGCGCAATAAATTTTGTATTGGCAACCGTTTTCATTTTACTCTTAAAAACATCCAGTAGTTTTTGCTTTTCTGTTTTCAAACCATTCATACCGGTTTCTATAATTATTAAATCGAAGTTTTTATTATGACTATTAAAAATCTCAACACGTTGCACGGCATCGTCACTATCCGATGCAAGATATACCTCTCCGTAATCTTCCAACATCTTTTTCAACAACATTCCGTCAAGTTTCTCAGGATCCACAATCAGGATATTCATATTTCTTTTCTTTAATCCGATGGATGTTTCCGTTTTCGTTTCTGCAGTTTCCGATTGTTGTTTTTGTTCTTCTTTCGCAGTTACCACAGCAGATTTTTTAAACGGAATGGTAATGGTAACCGTTGTTCCCACCGTTTTTTCCGATTCAATCTCAATAGCACCGTTCATTTTTTCAATGAGCCGCTTAACTAATGGAAGACCCAGTCCGATACCCTGATAATTTTTCTTGGAATACCCCAGACTGTATTGCCGGTAAGGTTCAAACAGGTCGGGAAGATAAGCCTTGTCAATTCCGATTCCCGTATCTTTTATCCTTATTTCAACAGATTCCAGTTCACGATGATATGCCGTTGATATTTTAACGTAACCTTTCTCCGTAAATTTCACCGCATTGTCTATGGTATTTATCAGCACATGTTTTAAGACTTCGGTATCGGCAAGAAAAACGGGGATTCCTTCATCCTGAACAACAAGTTTTACATTTTTCTCATCCAGTTTGGCTTTGTATTCAGCAGTCACTTCGTCCAGCAATTGATGAATATCGCAGATACTTTCTTTTATATCCAGTGTATTTGCTTCAATTCTGTTAATATCGATGATATTATTCAGAAGATACATCAGCGATTCGCCACTGGTTTTAATGTCGCGGGTATATTCAAAAAGTTCATCCTCTTCGGTGAGTGCAAATTCATTCTCAAGCAAAATGGAGAAACCGATAATACCGTTAAGGTTGGTACGGATACTACTGCCCAGGTTGGAAAGCAACATACTGTTGTGTAACGAATCCTGTTTTGTTTTTTTCAGGGAGTCCTGCAGCGCTTTGTAGTTTAACGACATGTCTTCAATCTGAATTTTTAGTTCTTTAACCTTTTCTTTAAGCATTGTTTCTTCATGCTCCCGGAAATGTTCTGCCTGATCTTCAATATCATCTATTTTCTTTTTTAGTTCTTCTGTTTCCAGTTTATATCTTGATTTTCTTTTTTTTACAAGGTAAATCAGAACCAAAGAAATAGAAATAAACAATATACTGCTGAGAAACAGTTCCCAATCGGACAATCCTTGCGACAACGCTCCTTGTGCCCGTGAAAACAGAGGCTTCATTATCAGAGCAAAATACAATATGACCGACAACACCCTTCTCATAATGTTTTTTTTATGCTTTCCGGCTTCGATGCCACGTAAAGATACTCTTTGGGATTCAAAGCATACTTTTTCAGATCACCGGCATGTTTTAAACCATCCTTCTGGTCGATTATTTCCACATCAAAACCGCACGAACGTAACCTGTCGGGATAATCCATTCCGTAAATCCTTACATGATCAAACTGTCCGAAATGCTTTTCCCTTTCCTCAGGAGTCCGGTATCTATCATCTTCATAGGTTTTTTCCAACTTCAGCGAATAAGGTACCTGCAAAACCGCTTTCCCCCCCGGTTTCAGCACGCGGAAAATCTCACGCATGGCAGAAATATCATCGGGAATATGTTCCAATACATGATTACACATTACCCAGTCAAGGCTGTTTTCTTTAAAGGGTAACTCCATCAGGTCGATTACCTCTATGGAACTGTCGTAATAAAACCCTTCCTGATATTTTGTTCCGGGGTGATAATCAATATTCTTTGCCTTTTTAAAAACATGATAGAGCGATGGTTCGGGTGCAATATGCAGAAAGGAAGCGGGTTTTTTAAAAAAGTCGGTTTCATATTTAAGATAGAGAAAAACCAGACGGTCGCGGTCGGTACTCTGACAATAGGGACAAATATCCTGTTCCCTTCTGCCTGCACCTACAATTTCCATCTCTTTAATAACTTTCAGGTCGAAGCCACCCGGTAACATGGTTCTGAAAGAGTGGTTGCATACAGGGCACCGGTACCTGTTTCCATAATAAAATGCTCCCCTGACTGCAAAGAGAGAATGCTTGATAAATACCCCTAGTTTTACCGGAATATACTTTTTAATCTTCTCTTTCAAAACCTATCTTTTTTGAATTTTAATGGTCTGTTTTACGTTATCTTTTCCGATAAGTTTCAAAAGATAATTACCGGGAGGTAACAACTTTAAATCAAACCTGTATTCATTTAACGTCTTTGTACCGGCAAATACCTCTTTCCGTATGAGCAAATTTCCCGATAAGTCATACAAAAACAGATTCAACTTTTCCTTGCCGTTGACTTTAACGTTCAGAACAAAATAATCTTGACAGGGATTAGGAAATACACGAACACCCCTTACAGGCGATTCACCGGCAAAAACACCGGCATGAGGGTCATGGCACTCAAAGGCTCCCGCATCAAAATAATCGTGGAACGGACGGGAACGGTTCAAAAGGTCAAAGTTTATTCCCTCACTGCTCAGATCGGTTCCGTAGTTTACCGCTTTTGACGAAGGTTGCAGGTCGTAATTATCATTTTCGGGATCAATAAATTTAACATCCCCCGAAACATATTTTACAAAGTTATTCTCAGTTTCGACGGCAGAGCTGTTTACATTGTTGTTTATAAACGCATCGTTTCCTATTACAGGAAACTGTCCCGGCCCTGTTATCAGATTGTTTTTCACAAAGGTTTTTTCCAAATCGCCGTTGGCAATGGTAATTCCGAAAGATTTGGGATCAATAACGGTATTGTTGTAAATTCCCAGTAACGCATTTTCAGTGGTTACCGTATTGCCAATATAGATTCCGTGTTTGTAATCATTGGGATTTCCCGGGTTATAGCTTTTCCCTGCCCTGACAATCAGATTATTAAAAACCTCATGGTTGCCAAGCCCGAAAATATCTATCCCGTCGCCTTTGCCATCAAATATTTGGTTGTTGTAAGTTTTGCACACACTTCCACCGCCAAGCAATATACCCGACATTTGCCCATACTCTTCGGCCTGAGAGTCGAACCGGATAATATTGTCGTGTATCCGGCAATTAGATTCTGCAGAACTCACCTGAATACCGTCCCAGCCCGTATTTTCTATAATATTGTTAAAAATCCGCGTACCTATCATAACATGAGGCAGCACAGTTGTATCGCAGTCACTTAAATACTGACCCGTATATTTGGAACTGCCGATATAGAGCCCTTCATCCTCAATATCATGCACATAGTTGTGATGGAACCAGAAATTGTACATGGTAAACTTATCGCGGGTCGATGAAAAATCGGTACACGTGGGATCAGTTTTTGCATACACACCGGCTATTGCCGTATGTGCCGTTTCGGTATAGGCAATTTCGACATTTGTACTCAGTTCGCCTACGGAAATTCCCGCACCTTTACCAACACGTTGCACCTGAATACCGTATTCCGTGCCGGCATCGCCGTTTCCCAGGAGTCTGATGTAACTGCAGTGTGCTATCTTAATCCCGTAAAAGTTATCAGTATTGATAACAACAGCACCTCCTTTATTCACTATGGTAACGGGATTTCCTTCTGTGCCATTGATATTAAGCAGATACAGGTATTCCTTGTTTCCCGGTTTCAGGCAAATGGTTTCGCCCGGTTGAACACCCAATTCGTTACCGTCAATCTGCGTAGTGGAAGCATCAAATTCATAGGTACACGTTTGTGCCGGCAGCGAATGAGTTATCCCCGAAAACAAAATAACAAACCCCAACAGAACATGTTTCATTTGTGTCATTTTCCACGTTTTGCGCGTTCCCAGTTAACACTTTGCTGGCCTTTAAAATACCTCCTGATACCTGCATACACTGCATAATTCATAATAAAGAAGTAATAGGGAACAAAAAGTATTTTTATGCTGATTTTCCTGTTTTCAAGATACCAGCCTATCAACGCCATCAAATAAAACAACACTTCGGCATAAAATAGCAGTGTATAAATGTTAGAAAAGTTTGTCAAACCGTAATGCAAAGCAAGTATCAGGTTGATAATAAAGATAAGCGGCAAAGAAAGCGGTGCCAAAGTCCAGCGGAGTACCCTGTGCGAAATGTACTGAAAGCTCAATACCCCGTATTTAAATATGTTTAGCAAGGGTTTCAGCCTGATAATTGATTGAATACCGCCGGCTGCAATCCTGATTTTCCGTTTCAACTCTTCTTTAACATTTGCCGAAGCGCTCTCAATGGCATAGGCTTCGGGGTCGTACTGAATGGTATAACCTTTCATGGCCACCCTTAACGAAATGATAAAGTCATCCAAAAGGGTATCTTTTTCCACCGGCTGATATAAATCGGTACGAATGGCAAACAACTCGCCGGCAGCACCCACCACCGAATAGAGTTCGGCATCCCATTTTTTAAGTTTCGATTCATATTTCCAGTAAATACCCTCGGTTCCGGCAGCGGTATCTTTTTCTTTATTGAAAATCCTTTTCTCTCCCGAAACACATCCGACTTTCGGGTCGGCAAACAGGTTAACAATTCTTCTGACAGACTCTTTACCCAGCATGGTGTTGCCGTCCGAAAAAATAACAATGGGCGTTTTCACAAACTGCATCCCCCGGTTCATAGCACCTATTTTACCCCCTCTTGCGGGTTCATGATATACTTCAACGCCTTTGTCCGAATATTTTTTCAACATCTCGGGTGTTCCGTCATCCGAACCGTCGGTTACCCAAACCTGCCTTACTTTTTCTTTTGGATACTCCAGTTCAAAAGAGTTTTGAACTTTATCGTCCACATAATCCTTTTCGTTGTATGCCGCCACAAAAAGCGTAACCTCAGGCTCATAATCGGGGTTCACATTCTTTTTCTTTTTAACAAAAAGTCTTTTGAGTCTTACCAAAAAGAAAAGAAGGATTCCATAACCGAGATAGGCATAAAAAACTACAAACAGCAATACCCAAAAGATAATTTCCAATGTTGTCATCTTAACTATTTTTTAAAACTTTTCTGGCACCCATATTCAGGTCATCCACTTCAAGTATCTCAAAATCATCGATTTCCCGAAGCACTTTTGTCAATTCCTTTTTTCCGCTATGAACCGATTCCATCACCATAATAATATTGGGGTATTTTCGCAAAAATCTTTTGGCTCCCTGCAAGACATTGGCTTCCATTCCCTCAACATCAATCTTCATAAATATTTTGTCATCTTCATTAAGACCGAGTTCGTCCATTAAATCGTCAAGCGGTACCACCTCACTCTCAACACTCATCTCCTCCGCCGGAACATAGTCATCGTCCGTTACAATATCGGCTTTATGAGATGCCCCCGTATTAACAAGATCAAAGGTAAATGTTGTTTTATAGCGTGAAGCACCGAGAGCCACCGGATAAACGGTGACCAAATCCTCCAGTTTATTCAGTATCAGATTGACCCTTATTGCATCATAATTGTCTTTTACAGGCTCAAAAGCAAAAGTTTTTATCCCCTCTTTGGCAAACAAAATTGCGTAAGTCCCTATATTAGATCCAATATCAAAAAAGACGTTGCAGTCTTTATAATGGTCATAAACAAACTTTTTCACCTCCCACTCATAGGCATAATTGGCAAACTGAAAGTCAAGGGTTCCTTTCCGTACCAAAAACATGCCGAGGCTGCTTTTATATATCTGCGTACGGGAGGTGGTTCTTTTGGTAATTAAATATTTTATGGAAGATAAAATATACCTGTACTCGCCATGCTTTATAAAATCCCTTGTATATCTGAGAAAAGTAATTAATTTATGCATTCCTTCTGTTTTCTGAATTATTTTTAATCCTTTTTAACCCGTTCCCAGCGCTTTGTTTCCCGGTTGTATTGCTTTAACAGCCTGCCGGGATTCCCCCCCACAATAGAATATGGCGGGACATCTTTTACCACAACACATCCGGCTGCTATAATAGAATGTTTACCAACCGTTACCCCTGCCGTAACAACAGCATTGGCACCTATCCACACATCATCTTCAATAACAATCGGCTTTGTTTCAACCGGCTGGAGACTTGGTGGTGTATTGATATCCTCATATCCATGGTTAAGGCCCGAAAGTACAACATTTTGTGCAAACATAACGTCGTTTCCGATAGTTACCGGACCAATAAGTACATTTCCGATACCAATGCGGGTTCTGTTGCCTATAATCACATCGCCCACGCCATTGTTTACAGTGGCAAAGTCTTCGATGGTAGAGTCGTCGCCGAGTACGAAATTGTTAAACGGCATCACATCCATGCGGGTGCGGCGGCGGATTAGCGAACGTTTTCCTTTTTTGTGCTTCAAAGGATTTACAAACAGTTTGACCCAGAGTCTCGGCCTTGCCTGGTTCCTCGGCATCAAAGCCCAAAGTGCCAGTTTTTTCAGCCCGGGGTTCGATTTTATTTTATTTACTATTCCCATTTTCTTTTTGTTTTTCGATGAGTTCAATCTTCTCAAAAATAGCATTTGCATTGGCTTCCCAGGTGTGGCTGCGGGCAAGTTTTTCACGCTCCAGCTCTTTTTCGGGAGTATTTTCTTTTAGCGCCCGTTCAACCAGTTCCAGATATTCCTCTTTATTATTGGCAAGATAAACATAATCTTTGAACACCTCCATGGCCTTGGTTTTAGTAGCCACAGTCGGCTTGCCCATGGCGAGGTATTCATCAATTTTTCTGGGATAATTTCCAATGGTAACCTCATTGAGCTTTTGCGGGTTTAAAGCCACATCAAAAGCATAGAGATATGCCGGAAGTTCTTCCATCTTTTTACTACCGAGGAAATAAACATTATCCATTTGGTGCAGCTTGCTGGCCTTAAACTCCTCATCTTCGGGACCCACCAGTACTATTGACCAGTCGGGACGGTTTTCGGCAAGATGTACCAACACATCTATATCCAGACGTAAAGTGTAAAGTACCCCGATATAACCGATAATCGGTTTCTTAATTTTGGCTATGTCGTCGGGTACCTTTTTTATCAGTTTCTTATCAAAAAGAGTAACATCGCAACCCTGTCCCACATAAAAGGAATTGGGGTTAAACCTGCGGGCCAGTTCGGCCAGATAGGTGGAGTTGGCAACCACCAAATCAACCTTTTTCATCAGTGCAGCCTCTATCCTGATTCCCTGTGTTTTCCAGTAATCAACGGCTATCATGTTGTCGCGGGTATAATAGCAATGGGTTTTGGCACCGATTAATTCTTTCAGGTAAAAACTCCTGAACATATCAGTATCGTTAAAAATAATGATGTCTTTAAACCCAAGCTCTTTTATGGCCTTGTTTACCTCTTTTGCGAACCGTTTGTTGTTGATTTTGTTCAAAATATCAAAAAGCCAGTCAATAGGCAATTGGTTAATGGATTCGAGAACCGTCAAAGGGAAAAAGCTCCACATGTTCTCTTTTACCTTTACCAAGTTGGGCTCTTTTTTCTTCAACATCCTCAACCGCTTCTGAATCAAAGGATCTTTCCGCTCCCTGAGAATAGTCAACCTGTCGAGGGGGTAATTGACATATAAAACGCGGTTATGTTTGGAAAATTCGTCTGCAAGATTGATTACATTGCTTCCGATACGGCTGTCCAGTGCAGCCAAACCAACCATAACTATATCTCTGTTCTTTATCATAACAGTAAATTTTTATTTATAATGTTTGTCATAAACCTCTTTGTACAGTTTCAGAACCTCTTTGGCCATGTTCCTCCATGAAAATTTCTTTGAATGTTCCAATCCTTTTTCAATAAGTTCTCTCCGTAAAGCTTCATCGTTAAGTAGTTTTTCAATTCCTTCGGTTATCTCCTCAGGTTTATAAGGGTCAATAATATAAGCGTTACCTCCCGAAACTTCGGGCATGGAAGATGTATTGGAAGTAATAACCGGCACACCGCAGCGCATGGCTTCAAGCATAGGAATCCCAAAGCTTTCGCGCAATGAAGGATACAGAAATACCGAACAAAGATTGTATATGGCCGGCAAATCGGTATTTACCACATATCCTGTAAGTACTATGCGGTTTATCAGCTCTTTGTCACCTATCTCCTCCAGTAGCTTATCCAGTGCAGAGCGCTCATAATCAAGCATCACCAGATAGATATCGTCGTTTGTCTTTCTCAGGTAATCGGAAAAAGCCTTCAATACACCTTTGGTATTCTTTTTAGGGTCGGTATTTCCGAGAAAGAAAAGGAATTTGTCGGGAAGGTTATATTGCTTTTTCACCCTGTCGAGTTCCTCTTTGTCGTTAATTACCTTAAAGTGGTTGCTTACTCCGTTGTAAACCGCAACCAGTCTGTCGTTGCCAGGGGGAAAGCCGAAAAATTCATTAATCCGGTTTCTCTCAAATTTAGAAACGGTAATAATTTTATCACTTATTTTCACCACTTTGGGCACATTCCATCTCCGGTACATGTTGCCCAGTTTCTGGTACCAGGTTCCTCCTTTTTTAAAGATACTGATACTTTCGAGGTAAATAATATCGTGGAGGGTAACCACCAGCGGCATCCCCGGATTTACCGGTGCCGTATTGCTGGTACAATGCAAAATATGGCACCCTTCCTTTTTTGCCGCCTTGGGTAATGCAACCTGCTCCCAGGTAGGATAAGGGCCTCCGCCAAGCTCCACAAATTTAAAGTTGGGTGTTTTTCTGAAAATTTTATTGTCTTCATCAGGCTTTACAAAAACAACATACTCGTTTTCTTTGTCGATTTGCTGCAATTCGTTGATAAGTTCCAGCGCCACCATATCCATCCCGTGTTTCTTTTTCCGGTACAGCCTTTGACCCTCTATTCCTATTTTCATATCTTTGTTAATTTATTTGAAACTTGTCCGTTAATTGTTACCTCAACCGTTACAGTCATTTATACTTATTGCAATATTATTTGTTACATTATTAACAGTTATTATTTTCCCTTCTTCCAAAAACCCGAATGTTTTCTGTGTTTAATCTGGAATGCATTGTAAGTATGCTTTGTATGTAAGAACTCTTTATTGCTGTTTCCTATTTTTAACAGTGAAAACATCATCAACAAAAATCCATAAGGCAGGTATGACACAGCCTTTAAAGTTCTAAAATTATAAAAATATCCGGGAATTGAAAGAAAAAATACCAAAACTATCAATGCAAATACGGAAAGCCACATTATCCTCGGGAATAAATCCGGAAATATTAACGAGAGAGCCGCTCCCAGAAACAGAAGACCAATAAGTAAAATACGCGGTGGCAGCAGATACTGCATGGCTTTATTAAAATAATCGATATTTCCTTTTTTAATCAGGTCTTTCAAAGCGGGCAAAAAACTTTTACCAAAGTAGTGTACCTGGGCCGAGAGCCATCTTCTCCGTTGTTTCACAAAAACTTTTGCATTAGGTACTTTTTCATCATATACATACGCATTGGGCAGATAATCTATTTTCATTCCTTTTTGAAGCATAACCACCTCAATCTCCTTATCAAATCCGCCAACCACTTCCACTTTTTTCATCATTTCTTTAAAAAAACGGTAATCGAAAGCCATGGCCGAACCTATAAGGGATGATGAGAGCCCCAACACCTGGTGTGCTTTTCTGAAAAGGTGGTTGTTTATCTCTTCGCTTACCGCATCAAGAACAGCAAAAGGCGTATCCATATTTTTGGCCACCCTGTGTCCCTGAACAGCATGCCGGTTTCTTGCAAAATCGGCATTGATCAGGTCGAGAAAATCAGGCGCCATTATGTTATCTGCATCCAAAACAACGGCAATTTCGTAACTATCGTCAAGCGTTTCAAGAGCAGCATTCAGTGCCCGCGATTTGGTACTTACTTTCAAATCAACTTTTATCACTTTCACGTTAATCTCTTCGAGTTGCCGCAAGGTTTCCTCTTTAAACCCGTCTGCAATTATTACTACCTCGTAATTTTCAATACCATAGTTCTGGTTCAGCGCTTCGAGAGCTACTCCTATAATTACTTCATCCTCCCTGTAACCGGGAATCAGCACAACGGTTTTTCTCTTTCTTTGTGGTATTGTCAGGTTTTTTTTAACAGGGAAAAGTCCGGCAACGGAAAGAACAAACAAATAAACGGTAGATGCCGTCAGGTACAGGTACAACAGCCAAAGAATTATTTCTGTAATTTGAGCAAATATCATAACATTGGGTTTTCGTGGATTTCTTTAGAAAACAGATGCGTAATATGCCAGCCAATGGCACGGTAATAGGCAAGAAAAAAGGATATTTTTCCCTTTAATAAAAATTTAAGCGCATTTTTTGGTATGGCCACAAAAAGCTGGTAAAGCAAACCATATACATATTCTTTTCCCTGAATATTGCGGCGCATAAATACAATTCTGTTCCGGTTTTGGTAATAAATCTTCAGCGGGCTCATTTTTCCAGTGGAAACCGACTCTTTGTGAAGCACATAAGTGCTGCCCACATAATATATTTTATATCCTGCTTTTTTTATCCGGGCACACCAGTCGGCCTCTTCGTAATAAAGGAAAAAGATATAAGACATCAAACCAATCTCTTTTACAACCCGCATGGGAACCATCATGGCTGCTCCATGCGCATAGGCTGTTTCCCTGTCCTCGTTGTATTGCCCTCTATCTTTCTCCCAATACCCAATGGCAAAATTGCGCATGGTTACGGGATTGATGGGTGTATATCCCGCGTATTGAATGGTATCGGGCTGATAATAAAACTTTATTCTGGGACTAACGGCACCGATTCCGGGATTTTTTTCCAACTTTTCAACAAGAGGCTCCATAAAACCCGGTGGCACCTCAATATCGTTGTTCAGCAAAAGAATATAATCACCCCGAGCACGCATCAATCCGTAGTTGTTTCCTGCAGCAAAACCATAATTAATCGGATTGGCAATATAAACCACCTCGGGATACCTTTTTTTTATAATGGTCGGGTCATCTTCCGTTGAATGGTTATCCACCACAATAATCTCAAAATTGGGGTAGGTAATTTTGTTCAACGACTCAATTAAAGCACACGTCACCTCCGACTGGTTATAATTAACCGTAATTATGGAAACGAGCGGATAGTATTTTAATCGTGCCACAACAGTTTTTTTACTTACTAATTGTGTTTAATATCATCCACATGCGAGTGCTCGGTGTGGATAAACTTTTTGGTAGCCCCTTTTACTTTAAACAGGCTGACAAGCATCAACACAAAGCCATAGGGCAGCGACAACAATGCTTTCAGGGTAGCCCTGTTATAGAATTTCCTTGGGACAGAAAACAGAAGAGCAAGTACCGTACCTGCGAACAAAACAAGCCAGGCAACCGGCGCTGGTTTGATCCATTCGTGCATAACATCTCTCCACAGGTTACAGGTTACCAGTTCCAGCACAAGGATAAGGAAAAGGATACCCGTAAGCAAAATACGGGGAGGTTGAACCATTTGCAGCACTTTGTCGAAATAGTCGAAATTACCTTTGGTAAACAGTTGAACCACACCATCCCAAAAGTGTGTTCTGAAATAGTCAAGTTGTGCGGCAATCCACCGGCGTCTTTGGTTAACAAACACATCCGATTTCTGTGTCTTTTCATCAAATATAATGGCATCATGAACATACTCGATAGTATGCCCCTGCCTGATAATTTTCAGTTCCACCTCTTTGTCCTCCCCTACCGAGTCAACGGTTGCCATGGTTGTTTTAAAAAGCCGGTAATCGAGCCCCATACCCGAGCCGATAAGTGCCGATGATATACCAAGAACACGATGACCTTTTCTAAAGATATGATTATTAATCTCTTCGCTAATGGCATCGAGAATAGCAAAATTGGCATTAAGGTTCTTGGCTGTACGGTGCCCCTGAACAGCCGTGAATCCACGGTCGAAAGCAGCATTTATTTTGGTGAGCACATCGGGTTTCATAACGTTATCGGCATCCAGCACAAATGCCACATCATAATCGTCGCCGATAACCTCCATGCATTTATTCAAAGCTTTTGATTTTTTACTGACTTCAAAAACAACTACTACGACCCTGATGGGCAACTTGCGCAAGGCTTCGAGCGTTTCCTCTTTAAACGAGTCGGCAATAACAATTACCTCGTACTTATCTTTCGGATAGTCCTGGTTAAGAGCCTCTTTTGCCACATGCACAATTACGGCATCTTCTTTATAACCGGGAATAAGAACCGCAAATTTTCTGTATTTCGAAACTTTTTCAACCTGTTTCTGTCTGTAAAAAAGGCCTGCTACTGCATAAACAAATATATACACGGTTGCCGAAGCAAAATAGATGTACAAAATGTATTGAATAATAATTAATGTAATTTTTACTATTTCCATAACTTATTTTTTTCTTTTTAAGCGGGGTAACCCGTATATATTTTTATGATGTGTCCAGTTCCACCAAACCGCTTTCCAGTACGCCAGCATCAAATCGGGCCTGCGTTTTAGCAAAAACTCCAGGCTTATTTTCGGCGCAGATATAAAATAAAGATACAACAGACTTAACAATCGTGTAAAGCCTCTGTTATTTCTGCGCGCATACAAAATCCTTCCCCGGTGCAAATAAAAAATCTGAAACGGGCTGTTTTTAACCGTTGAAATTGACTCTTTATGATAAACCAGCGATTTTCCCTGATAATAAATCTTGTATCCTGTCTTCTTTATATGCTCCGCCCAGTCGTGTTCTTCATAGTAAAGAAAAAACACCTCGGTCATCATTCCGACCTGTTCAATCACACGCATGGGAACCAGCATAGCCGCACCGAAAATAGAACCCGTCTCGCAGGTATGGTCGTACTGACCGTTGTCTGTTTCGCCAAATCCGATGGCAAAATTTCTGATTGTGATAGGATGAATGGGTGTAAAACCTGCAAACTGAAGTGTTTTGGGTGTATGGTAATATTGAATCTTCGGGCTTACCATGCCTATTGACGGGTCGTTTTCAAGTACCTCCACAAGAGGTTCCAGGAAATTCTCTTCAACCTCGGTATCGTTGTTAATAAAAAGCACATATTTACCTTTGCAGTATGGCAGTGCAACATTGTTTCCTCCTGCAAAACCGAGGTTTTTTTTCGTTTTAATTAAATGTACGTAAGGATACTTCTCTTTAATGATATCGGGATTATCATTGGGAGATGCATTATCGACAACAAAAATCTCTGTATTGGGATAGGTTATCTTTGCAAACGACTCCAGAAATTCACATGTTACAGCCGATTGATTGTAATTGACCGTAACAACCGAAACAAGGGGTAATTGATTTTTCATACCCTTTCTACGTAATATTAATCTCTTGGTTTCAATGACCAAGGTGAGATTCCCTGGGCAATTCTTGCGACATACTCTCTGTCAAGCTGTTGGGCTGCAAAAATAAAACTCCAACTAAGATATAACAAAATACCGGTAGGCATCTGACCAAGCACACCATTCCCATAGGCGGCCCCGAAAATACCGGCATAGCCACCCAGCAAGGCTCCGAGAACCCCGCTCAGTTCTTTGCTTTTTACCCGGGCCATTATCAAATAGAAACCCTTGAACATGATGTACATCAGGATAAAAACATGGAGAATTAAACCTACACGTCCCTGCTCTGCCCATATTTGTACATACCAACTGTCGGTAGCAACATTGGCAAGGAAACCCTGCGGTGAAAAACGTTGCCCCCAGTTACCTGCCGACCCGATACCACCTCCAAAAGGTTTATCGGACAGATATTCTTTTAAAATAGCACGGTTTTTTAAACGCACCTGATAAGAGGCATCATTTTCAGGACGAAAAGCGGTACGCATCCTTGCAATGGTATAATTACTTTCGCCAATATAGGTATGAGCAAAAAAGACATATACAATGGCAAGCAACAGAGCTCCCCACATGATCACTTTAAAACGCTTCGACAAAATTAAGAAGGTAATACCCCCAAGCATAGGAACGATCATGGCACCCCTGGTACCCGAAATCATCATTCCCCATAAAGACATCAATCCTACAAAGTAAAAAAACAGTTTATTAAACCTCCCCCGTATAACCGGTGCAATACCAAGGAACACCGTTCCTGCAGCTCCCTGTGCAGCTCCAAACTGGCCGGCATCACTAAAAAAGGAAAATATCCTGAGTTTACCATTAATAACATGGGTAATTGCACCCACTGTATCGAGCCAGTACTGCTCGGCAGAATCAAGACCGATATAGGATTGCTGTAAGCCTTTTAATGTGGCAAGGAGCGAGAAAATGGCCCATATCATCAGAAACGCATAGAGATGACGTAACCTGCTGAATATAAGCAACCCCAACGGTACCACCAACAAAGGATACATCGACATACCACGCATGGCATAAAACCAGGCTGTACGACTGAGCGCCAAAGGGTTAAAAAGTTCCATTACACCATATAAAAACCATATGAGTGTAAGATAAACTATATCCCGTTTTATCTGGGTTAAATCAATCCTGTCATAAAAGTTCCTGAAAAAGAAAGCAATATAAGTAAGCACCAACAAGGCATCAATCGACAATCCGAACGGGACGCCTTTTATATACCGGGTAAGACCGATTGCCAGAAAAGCCATTACGATGGTGGTATAAAGGCCAAGAGTAGGATGGTTAAAAAGACGGTTCAGGTAAATAATAATGGGAACCAATAAAAGAATGGCAAGAGAAACCTTTACCCCCCCTTTTGCTATGATATACCCCAAAACAAGAGTTGCAAGAAAAATAATCGCAATCACCAACGGGTGTTGCAACTTGTTCGCTCCTGTCTTTTCTTTTAACGATTCCAGCATCATACTTTATTTATGCCTTAAAAATAGCAATTATTCTTTTTGTTATCTCCTCAATCTTAATAATCCGCTTCTAAAAAACCAGTAACCTCCGCGCAAAATATTTCTGTACTTCAGGTTCAACTCTTTGTTCAGATAGTGAAACCCTACAAAAATACCTATTAAAGTAAACAGTATGGTTACCCAGGCAACACTTTCAAGAACATTTATTACCGTAAACTGTTTGATAACATTTCCCAAAAGAGTTACGTCGTTGAAACCTGATAAAACCAAAGCCATAAAAGCAACAAACAGGCTTATATAATAAAAACCAAACACCATAATACTGTCGCCAATGATATTGGCCAGAGTCATATACACCACTTTTATAAAATTTTGTTTCGGCCTGTTCACACTGTCTAAAGCCACTCCAACAAACCTGTCGATGGGCAACAGCAGTCCGTACACACAAAATATTCTCAGTATGGCTGCCGTTTCTTCATACCCTTTACCCCCCACAATATACACAAATTCTTTGGCAAAGATAAATGTGATTAACATTACCGGTACCATCAGGAGTGTCATCCCTCCGGCATTGTAATAAAAAATATTTTTTACCTCTTCATCATTTTTTTCAATGCTTGCTTTCGACATACTGGGAAACGCAGTCATGGCAAAGCTGCGCAACGGAATCTCGATAATCTCCGTAAGTTTCAAAGGGATGCTGTATAAAGCCACACCCGTTGTCCCCAAAAACGGACTTAAACCGATAATAAAAGTGTCGGCACTTTTTAACAAATTACTCCCAATCAGGGTACCTGTAGTATATTTTCCAAAGTCGAGAATAACTTTATTGGCTTTCCGGGTAGCATGCCCGAAATATTTTATCCCGTCCCAATTGAACAAAGAGGCAACAAGTGATGTAATAAAATTGGTTATGAGATATGCATAAACAATAATCAGAAGACCCGCATGAAAAAAGATAAAGTTAGCCAAAAGAAAGAGCATAAAAAGTCCCACATTGATAATGCGCAACAACAGAATGTAATCAAACCTGAGTTTTGCCTGTAATACCGACTGTGCATTATTGAACGGAATGGTAATAACGGCAATAACCGGAAACCAGGTAAAAAACAGTGAAAATCCCGAAGACTTTATCTGATCGGGAAACAGGTAATTAGCCAAAAGTACAAGTGCAATGATAATTATGGTACTGACAATACCAATAACATAATTGGAACCGATCAGCTCTTTGGCCTCTTTTTCGTCCGCTCCGGACAGAAAGCGGACAATTGCAGTCCGCGTAATACCAAAACGGAACATATCAATAAAATTAGCAGTGGTAATTAACAAAACCCATTCACCGAAATCGGAAGTTGGAAGACTTCTGACAAGAATCAGAAAACTGAAAAAACCGAATACGGCAACCAAACCATTGTTGGCCAGCGAAAGAAAGTTCTTGTTTTTAAATATTTTAACAACAACATTTGCCACTGCTTAAGCTTCTTTCTTGACTGATATTTTAAATTTGGTCGGATAGGTGATAATATATTTTATCTTTTCAATATATTTTTTCCTATTCTTTGGTAATTCGGTAATTATCTCATCCAGAGCGTAAGATTCAACATGATTCAAAATTACCAGAGGTTCTGTACCAAGCGCGGCTTTAAATGTTTCCAGTGCCCGTTCGTCGGCTTTGGTTAATTTTTGTGTCGCTTTTACAACATACAATGCCGCATCCATTTTCTTTAATAACCTCAGCGGATAAGAATGATAAATAATAGAGGGAATCTCAATAAAAATGTAATCGTATGATGAGTTTACCTTTCTAAGATATTTTTTCCCTATCAATTCACCAAGATTTTCCACATCAATAAAGTTATCGGAGATTTTATAGGTATAATAATAGTTAAAATCATTTTCCTCATTCTCTTCGCCCTCTTTGGAATAATTGAGGTACAATACCCTGTCGCCAATGGTTCGCAACCTGTTTACAATTTTATGGGTTATCAGTGTTTTTCCGGTTTTATTCTGTGTGCTGAACACCAGAATAAAGTATGGATTATTGCCCTCTTTTTTCAGTGAGGACAATTGCAGTTTCAGATTTTGTATGGTCATGTCTATCAGACGCGTACTTATGGAGGCAAGTGCCAAAGCCTGTTCTTTATCCGAGAGAGCGGGATAGGCGCCGGCAAGTTTCATCTTGGTTTTTTCCACAACCCTGCTGGGGTTTTTCATGGAAGTATCGAAATACTCAAGCGATACAATGATGAAAGCGATAATAATAAATCCTGCCAGAAATGCGGCCACAACCATAAACTTGGCTTTGGAAGGATTGGGTGCAATGGGGAAATAGGGAGGATCGACAATTTTAACATTGGTTGACATCTCCAGGTTTTGCTGTTTCATTTTGGCAATATTCAAGCTCCTTAACAACTCAAAGTATGTTTGTTCAGCAAGTTTTATTTCTCTTTCAATGCGAGTAAGCATTGCTCCGAGTGGTGCATATTTTTGGTAAGTCCGTATAAAATCAAGTTTTCGTTGTGACAAAACTTTCAACGATGCTTTGGCCTCAACATAATCAATGGTATTTTTAAGCCACTCGTCGAGCAACTGTTTTATGGGCACTCCCTGTGTGGAATGGCCGTACAGATAGAGCTGGTCGGCATACAGCTTAATTTCGTCGCGTAACCGCTTCTGCCTCCTTTTTAGTGCTGCTATATCCTTCGCAATTCTGTCATCATAATTTGCCGCAAGCTGATTGATTAATATTTTTTCGGAAACATCGGCAAGTTCCTTTTTCCTTTGGTTTATTACATCACTCTTTAAATAAATGGAATCACGAGCAGTCATTTTGGTTTCAAGTTCCTGTAATGCAGCCGACGAGGAGGACATTCTGATTTGTTCATTTTGATAATATACATCCAGATCCTCTTTTTGAGCGGCAATATATTTACTTTGCTCGTAATAGTTTATAATGTTGTTTTTCTTGTTAAACCTGAGCAAACGGTCCTCCGCTTCCTGCAGTTTTTGATCCGCTTCTTTTACCTGTTGTTCAAAATATTTAACCACAAGGTCTGTCTCATTAATTCGCAGCAACTTGTAATTCTTCATAAATACTGTCGAAAGTATCTTCAATGTTTGCTGACAAATTCCTGGGTCGTCGGAGGTAAAGGTCAGTTTCACAAGATCGCTGTTATTTATGCGGTATATTTGCACCTGACTGATGGAGCGAATGCTATAATGTTTGCTCTGGCCGTAATGCAGCAAACCGTAAATATAATTGGAATCGCTGGAGGCGTAATAGTTTTTCATATTCCTTACCGTAGCCTC
This sequence comes from Bacteroidales bacterium, assembly GCA_027022105.1. GTDB lineage: Bacteria > Bacteroidota > Bacteroidia > Bacteroidales > F082 > Sulfidibacterium. The sequence continues at coordinate 29,823 of JALVZH010000088.1, forward strand.
ATAATCTTCTTTTTTAACTCCGGGCGGAATAATGGGGTCTTTTACAAATATCCTGTCGCCGGAAGCTGATGACAAAGAGGCAAAGGGTTGTTGGGTTTCAGGTTCTGAAGTTACCTCAACCGGTTGAGTTTGAGAATAAATGGAAGTCTGATCTTCCGAAACCTGTTTCACGGCAAAATCATATGAACTCGTAGTACTTTTTCCCCCGTCGCTAATGATAATCCGCTGACCCGGTGTAAGCGAACGGTTGTTTAAATTGTTCAACTCGCGCAATTTGCTAATATTTACCCCGTACCGCTTTGCTATAGAGTAAAGCGTTTCTCCGGGCTTTACCGTATGATATTGGAGTGAAGTAACTGTTTCAGGTTTTCTAATGATCAGATTCTGTCCGGGCGACAAATCGGAATCATCATTTATACCGTTAAGGTTCATCAATTGCCCCCTTGAAACCCCATACCTGGCGGCAATACTGCTTAATGTTTCGCCGGGAAGAACCGTATGGTACTCAGGTAAATTATTTTCCTGATTATTATACTCGGGTGCACTGTTTTTTTCTAATCCGTAACCGGCAGGCGATTTTTGGATACCCGATTGTACACGTTTTACCTGTGAGAGTTCCCGAATAGCTTTGTTCTTCTTTTTACTTATCTCTTTTTCAAGTGAACGGATCTCTTTTTCCAGTTTATGTATTTGTTCTTCCTTTTCACGCTCAACTCCGGACTTACCATTCTTCACCACAAGATTTTTAATATACTTCGGTGTTTCTGCCATCAGTTTATCATAATTCTCATTTGAAATGTACTGGCGATTATAACTTTCGAGAGAAAGATCCTGAGCATAAAGACGAATAGCAGTCTCAACTATGGTCTGCCTGGAATTCAGCAGGTTAATCATGTTGTCAAATTGCGCACTGGTACTAAAAAAGTCCGTTGGCCGCTGAGAGGTACTTTCAATGGAATATCCGGTTGTAATACCGGTATAGATTATTGCTTCCGACTGGTAAACCTTCTCCTGGTTTCTTGTAAAGTAATAGACAAGAATGGCCAGAAAAAGAGGAACTGCAAGAAGCAGCACAATATTCCTTTTAAAAAGCCTTATAAAATATAGTAAATCCATTGTTTTCTGTTTTTATTCCCTATCGCAAAATATTTATCAAATTAAATTTCATTCCCGTTGTTACCTCCAACAATTGATAATTCTTATTGAATTGTGCCACAGCCTGCTGAAAATTGATAGCTCCTCTTGTTTGAATCTCTTTTAAGCGGGTGTATTCTGCTGTTGTAATCTCCCCGTTTAAAAATTCATTTTGAGCCATCTGCATTTGCAGCAATGTAAAATTCTGATAATCATTATAAATACGTATATATTGCTGATATTGTTGCAAATCGTTATAAATGGTAATTACCTCCTTTACCAAAAACCGTTTGTTAATCTCTTTCTGTGCCATGGATATCTCCTGCCACTTTTTCTGCTTTTTAATCCGGTTACGCCGGTCAACAAGGGTAGCCAACGGAAAACGCATATAAAAACCTATGGCATAATTATCGCGCCATGATTGTGTCCAATAGAACCTGTCTGTTCGTGTCAGCTCATCCTTATCCCAGTAATTCCATTTTCCGATATTGAGGTCGAGATTTACACTAAAATGTTCAAGCCACTCCCTTTCTACTGATAGCTGTTCGTAAGTATAATAGTCTCTCTTCAGGTCTTCATAAAGCATGGAAGGCGAATTATAAGTAGCCGAATCAATAAGCACCTGTAACGGAGGTAACCGTTTGGTAATGTCATCCGTAATGGGATTAAAAAACATGGAGCTGTCTATCCTCCTTGCAAACTGAGCATTGATGTTTTTAAAAGGCATTACTGCCAACACCAATAGAATTCCCAAGAATGTTAATCCCGTTTTTTTGTGTATCATTTGTTTCATGTTCAAATATCGTTCTTCCATTTTAACCCGGAAAATTAAGAGTTATTCATTAAGGTTTCCGGTCATTTTTACATTATATTTCAATAACTTATCAACAATCTGCACTAAACACTTTCTTTTTGAAACAAAGCCGGTATCGTTCTCAGTATCAGCTTTATATCACCCCAGAACGAATAGTTCTGCGCATAATAGTTATCCAGCCGTTTCCTCTCTTCCTCCGACATTACACCGCCCTTTCCGCGCAATTCAACCTGCCATAAGCCCGTAATACCCGCCGGACCGAGGAACCGTGCACTCCAGTCGTCCGAAGTCAGCAACTCGGCTTCATACAAAGGTAGCGGCCTGTTCCCCACAATCGACATATCTCCTTTCAACACATTGATAAGTTGCGGTAATTCATCAATGCTTGTATTTCTGATAATTTTCCCGACCTTGGTAATCCGCGGGTCGTTGGGTATTTTGACGAATGTTGTTTTTTTCTTTTTCTGTTGTTCGCGATACCAGTATTCGCAAATCTTTTTCCCTTCTATGTAAAGAACAGGTGAACAATATTCTCCTTCCGGCAGTTTTGCGCAGCGCGGACATTCTTCTTCAACTTCATTGGTTTTTTTCTGTTCTTCTTCTGCTGCTTTTTGTGCAGCAGCATATTGATTCATGTGCTCCAACTCTTTCAGTTTGGCATCTGCACCTGTGTACATGGAACGGAATTTAAGGAAATCGAAAACCTTGTATCCCGTTCCCACACGTTTCGACTTATAAATAACCGGCCCTTTCGACTCCAGTTTTATAGCAATAGCTACCAGTAGCAGTAATGGCGAAAGGATAATCAATGCAGTAAGCGAAACGACAATATCAAAAAGCCTTTTGATAAACGGGATTTTATATTCCGGTACCGGTTCGTTTTCCGATTTCTTATCTGCAAGTTCACGAAGATAATAAATAAGAAAACGGATTCTTATTTCCAGATCTTTATTATCCACAGGAAGCTGATAATAATCGTCGATAATCCCTTTCCTGGAGAACATTTCTTCCTTTTCTTTTTCGTTGTGTTCAAAAGAAATAAGGATGAAAGGAATTTTGGAAAATTGTTTTTTGCTTTTTACCAGTTTGGCTACCTCATCACCATTGATACCGGGAAGACGCACATCACTTACAATAGCATCCACAGGACCTTCTTTACTTAGATAGTCCATAGCTTTGAGCCCGTTTTCTTTTCTTACGGCATCAAAAGAGTAATACTGGCCTAACTGCTCAAAAAATTCAAGGTTATTGCCAATATATAAAACTTTTAACTTTCCTCTGTTATCGGCTTCCATGCGCTTTACCGTTATTTACTTATCCGTTTGAGGATATTGTTAATTCGAATAGCCAGCTCTTCGGGATTAAACGGCTTAACAATATAGTCGTCAGCACCCATTTTCAGGCATTTTACCCGTTCCTGACTACTTTCAATACCCGAAAGCATTATTACGGGAATATGTTTAAAAAAGCCGCTTGCTCTAACTTTTTCCAAAAAAGCGTACCCGTCAATGTTGGGCATTTGAACATCGGCTACAATCAGGTCGGGCATTTCACCCTCTTCAAGGTATTTCAGTCCTTCCTGCCCATCCTTCTTTGTAACAACCTCATACTCTTTACCTAAAAAATTTTCGAGAAGCATCCTGATGCTTAACTCGTCATCTATTACCAAAATTTTTCTCTTCATAATTTGCAATATTTTTCATTTATATTGAGGTACTAATTGCCAGTAAACAAAAATAGTTAATTATTTATCAATATCAAGTTATAATACTCAAGTTATTTACATTCAAAAGTTAATAAAAACCCCATTAAAATGAATCATCCACTCTGTTTTTTCGTTTTAACAATATCAATACCGGTATAGAGCCGGTAGCAATAATTGCCGCCAGAATATATGTTTTATCCAACCCGAAAACATCGCCCATAAACCCGGTAAACAATACAGCAAGAGCACTTGTAACAAAATTAATGGTTGTAAAACCGGCATTCATTAAAGCCGGCTGTGCCGAACCCTGCTCCTGTACCAGTGCCAGCAATACCGGTGTACCGGAATAAAGAGATAAACCCAACATCAAGAGTGCTGAAATTTGCAATATTCCTGTTGTATAAACATACATAAACATCAACAGCGGAGAGACCAAAGAAACCACAAGTAATGTATTGAATCTGCCCCATTTATCGGATATTCCGCCACCAAGAAAACTACCGACGGCACCGGCAACCTGCAATATGGAAAGCGATACCGCTCCGGCCATTAATGTTCCTCCTTTATCTCCCACATAAACAGGCAAAAAAGTTGCCAGTGAAGATTTCATTACCGCCCTGAATATCAAAAACATGGTCAGCAGACCGAAAAACCCTGCATATTTCTTAAGAACACCATGCCATTTCAGTATTTCACCTTCGTTTTTCACTGCATCTTTCTCAAAGGGTTTTTTCTCGATACCATAAGCCAATGCTATTGTAGCTGCAATGGCAGGCAAAATCAATCTCCAGGTTCCTTCAAGCCCCCACCAGCCTACAGCACTAATAATAAGCAGAGGACCTGTCATTCTGGCGGTTTCCCCTCCCAACATATAAAAACTCATTCCCAGTCCGGCTTTCGGCCCCGAATACTCCTTTATCATCACCGGTGCCGGAACATGAAAAACAGCAGAACTGATACCCATTGTCAGCAATAATATGGCAAGGACGACGATTCCGGGTGCTACACCCAGCAAACTGCCTGCCGTGGCGGTAACCAGGGGTGCCATTAATATAATCAACCGCCAGGGCAACCTGTGAGCATAAGCCCCTACCACTACACTAAAAAGTGAAGGTAACCGCTGAAACAAACTTAACAAACCTGCAACGGAGAGGCTGATGCCGAATTTTTCAATCAACAAAGGGAGAATGGGAGGTAAAAATGAAGAGTAAACATCGTGCACAAAGTGTGCCGACGAAATACTTATTACTTTTCCTGGCCGATATTTATTTTTTAACATTTTCCTGTTTTGTTGATTCTGTTAAACCGGAAATCATATCAGGCAGCCGGCTCCAGTTAAACGGCTTTGCCACAAATACATCCATACCGGCATCGAGACACCGTTTGCGCTCCTCCGCCGTATTGTTTGCCGTAATGGCAACTATCAACGGACGCTTCTTCAATTTTTCTGCATTCTCCGGCAAACGCAATAGTCTGGTTGCCTCTATCCCGTCCATTACCGGCATTTGTACATCCATCAGTATTAAATCATATATCCTGTCAAAAGCCGCTTCCACCGCCTCTTTTCCATTCATTACCACATCTACACGATAGCCGTTATTTTCCAAAATATTTTTTGCGAGCCGGGCATTAATATCATTATCATCCACTACCAAAATATTGTTAACCTCAACAGAAATGGACGAATCCTTTCCATTATTCTCCATTTTTCTCCCGGGCAATTCATTTACAAATTGCGAAATAACATTTTGCAGGTTCAATCCGGCAGACTCTATAGTATTGGCCAATCGTAACGTTTCTTCATCATGATGCAACTCTTTCAGCAACTCAACGGCATTAAAAATAGCATGCAAGGGGGTATTTAGTTCATGCAATAATTTTCCTGTTCCGGTTGTCTCTTCTTCGGTACCCGAAAGAACCTTTTCCCTGTTCTCACTCAGATTTTCCAGCCGGGCAGCAATTAATTTCCGTATCGTCGCCTCCTTTTTTTTCAAAAGGTTATCCATGTTGCTAATTTATTAGTTCCTATCCATTCTCCCGTTAATACCTTGTTAAATTGTAAACAGCCGAATGTTAAAACCAAACCGTTATGACAAAATCCAAGCCAGCAAAGTCATTGATTTGATTTTATGTAATTTATAATAAAAAAACAAAGGTAATGACAAGGGTGTTTTCCGGAATTTGGAAAACATTTCATCTAATGGAATCAAAAATATTAGTAATAACAACTATTTAAACCCGGACTACTCATACCGCAATGCCTTTGAAGGAGTAATTTTCATAATTGCATATGAGGGGACAACGAGTATCAAAAGAGAAACCGCAAACGCCCCCGCATTAATGAGTAAAACCTGATACAAAGTTAATTCTACGGGAACATAACTCACATAATAAGAAACCGGATCTAACTTTATCAAATGATATTTTTCCTGTAATAAATAAAAGAGAAGGGCGATACCGTTTCCCCAAACCATTCCTTTTAAAATTATGCCCGATGCTTTATAAAGAAAAATCTTTCGCAAAGAACCGTCCTTTGCCCCTAGCGCTTTGAGCAATCCCACCATGGAAGTCCGTTCAATAATGAGAATAAAAAGAGTGGAAACCATTGTGATTCCCGCCACCAGAATCATAAGAACCAAAATAACCACCACATTGGTGTCTAACAGGTCGAGCCAGTTATAAATTTCGGGATATTGATCCATCACCGTAGCAACCGTCATATCAAACGGAAGGTTGTAATAGAGGCTGTTTGCCACCTCTTTGATTTGTTTACGGTTGGCGACCAACAATTCGATACTTCCCGCCTGGTTCGATTTCCATCCGTTGAGTTTTTGAATATGCCGGATGTCACCAATAAGGTAACGGTTATCAAACTCTTCGAGGGAAGTACGGTAAAACCCGGTAACCGTCAACTTTCGCCCTCTTGCCTGAGATGTACCACTGATGAACCAAATGCGGACAGGATCGCCCGTTTTCAAGTGCAACATTTTACCCAACCGTTCCGATACGAGCACCTCATTAGAAGTTTTTATGCCGTTAATATGGGGAAGCCTACCCTCAACCAGGCTCTCTTTCAGAAAGGTCCGGTCGTAATCTTTCCCCACACCTTTTAATACAACACCTTGTATCTGGTCTTCGGTTTTAAGTACGCCACCCTTTTGGGCGGTAATCTGAACATGCGTGACTCCGGGATATTTTCTAAAAGCCCGAAGCAACGAATCGGTAAAGGTAAGCGGCTGCTCTTCATAGGAATTGTTTCTGTCGTAAGGAACCACTTTCAGGGGAGCGGCAAATCCGGAAACCTTACGGCTTACAGAATGCTTAAACCCCACAACCACCGCTACCGATACAATCATTACGGCCAAACCAAGCGCCACACTTATATAAGCAATGCGTACCACAGGCGCCGAATATCCGGAATTGTTTCCGGTGTGTATTCTTCCCGCTATAAACCGTTCAAAATTCAAGATTCCTATTTTTTTACAAAACTACGGCTTTTCTCCCCATTGCTACCTGAAGAATTTGTATTTTTACGACTTTAAAAAGAAATACATGCACAGGGGATTTTTCAGTTTACTGATAATAATAATTTTAGAATCGTTAATGCAGGTTTTGGCACAGGATACTCGTGTAAGACTGGCTGCTTATAATGAAATAGTTACCGGCAATATGCAAACCGGGAAATACCTGCCGCTCATTAAAAATAAAAATGTTGCTCTTGTGGTAAATCAGTCATCGCTGGTCGGAAAAACACATCTTGCGGATACACTAAATGCTTTGGGGATTCAGATTAAGAGAATATTTACACCGGAACACGGTTATCGCGGCAATGTTTCGGAAGGCAAAGAAATAGAAAACTCGGAAACGGAAAACACAAAAATAGAAATTGTTTCGCTGTATGGAAAAAAGAAGAAACCGGCTACTGAAGACTTAAAAGATATTGAAGCCATCGTTTTCGACCTGCAGGACGTGGGAGTACGGTTTTACACCTATATCTCAACATTAACCTTTGTAATGGAAGCCTGTGCCGAAAATCACATTCCTTTAATTGTGCTGGATCATCCCAATCCCAATGGCTTTTATGTTGACGGACCGGTGCTCGACACAACTTACCGCTCTTTTGTGGGAATGCACCCGGTTCCTGTTGTTTACGGAATGACCATTGGCGAACTTGCAAAGATGATAAACGGTGAAGGCTGGCTTAAAAACGGGATTAAGTGCAATTTGACTGTCATCCCCTTAAAAAATTACGATCATGGAATGATTGTAAAACTACCCGTAAAACCGTCGCCAAATCTCCCCGACTGGCGATCAATTTACCTCTATCCGTCCCTTTGCTTTTTTGAAGGAACAATTGTAAGCGTAGGAAGAGGTACCGATAAACCGTTTCAGATTTACGGACACCCCGATATTACTTATGGAAATTATCATTTTACACCCGTGGCGGGTAATGTTAGCAAACACCCGAAGCTGGAAAACAAAACCTGCTATGGAGAAAATTTAAGCGGATATGCCGAAAACTATGTTTCAAACATGCCGAAACTAAATCTGAGTTGGCTTATCAAAGCATATAACAACCTGAAAACCAAAGATAATTTTTTCAATAATTTCTTTGTAAAACTTGCGGGAACAGCTGAACTCAGGAAACAAATAGAAGACGGACTCAGTGAACCGGAAATAAGAAAAAGCTGGGAAGAAGATTTAAAACGTTTTAAAAAAATCAGGGAAAAATATTTGATGTATCCATAGCAGGTCAATGATATTAAATTGAACCTGTAATCACT
>JALVZH010000089.1:0-763 GCA_027022105.1 Bacteroidales bacterium
TGCTACATCTTCATCCGTAAATTCGTGGTCTGAATCTCGTTCGGTGCAATCGATTCTGTAAATGTAATTATCTGTCTGAGTGAGAATTATGAAGTGTCTTTGCCGACCTTTGCTTGCAGGTACATCATAAATATAATACGTATTGTTGCCGAGTTTTTCTTCTTTAAATAATTTTCTCGGATTATCAGGTTTAGAACCTGTTGATAATGCGTTGTGGATACGAAGGTCTTGATATTCAGGTATTTTATCTTGAAATAGTGTAATCGGTAATTTTATCCAACGTGGTTTACTATATTTGTAATTACTGCTGGACTCGGCACCTGCTTTGTTTTCAATTACATCAATTAAAAATTGCAGCGGTGTGTAATTAATGCCTTTTCTACTTAATTTTTTACGTGTTTTTTGGTAAAGATCTTCGGCTTCTATGTTTTTGATGTCTTCATATTGTATCCTAAATTCGATGCCCGGAAAACCAAAATCTGCATCGGGATTCGTATTTATTGAAAATTGTATTAGTTCTGTGTGTACATCATCGTTCCAAGCGCTGTTTCTGTATTTTTCCGGTTCAATAAATCGGATTTTTATTCTTTGCTGGTTGTCAGTCCAAGATTGGTCAACAGGTTTTAATTTTATCGGTAATTGTCCTTTTGCATATACCTTTTTTAGCCCGTAATAATAAAAGTCGTGCCAAGTGCCTGTTCTGTCGTCATATTTGTATTCAGTGTGAGTGATGTTGTAAAATCCTACTTGAATTATGACCGAG
>JALVZH010000089.1:773-12669 GCA_027022105.1 Bacteroidales bacterium
AAGGTCTAGTTTCCATATAAAAGTCAAAATTAGAATTTGGTTTGAATAAGGTCAGTTCAATATCTTTTTTAGAATTTACAAATTTTTTAATATCATTTTTTCCGACAATTTCAAAATACGCATAAGTATTGCTTAAATCTCCATTAGCCCAATGGTATAAAGCCATTTTTACGAGTACTTTATCATAATTTGCAGCTTCTGTCGGAAGAGCTGGTATTACTACCTTTAATTGAGATAAATCAGGGTCATCGGCACAATCAACTTCGGTAACTTCTTTTGAACCGAGTTTGAATTTTACTTGCTTTTGTGAAAACATTACAAATCCTACTAAAAGCAATCCTACAAAAATTGTAATTTTTTTCATGGTTGTAATTTTTGAGATTTGATTATTGGGATTTATTTGGAATTTGTGATTTATCTTATTGAAATATTCTGTCATCCAATCTTTCAATTGTCCCTTTGTCTTTTCATTATTCATCCTTGTAAAGTCAGGTATTTATATAAAAAAAGCCTGTCTTGTTCGCAAGACAGGCTTTTTTTACAGGTATATTGAAAATTATCAGATAACCTTCACATTAATGGCGTTCAAACCTTTTCTACCTTCTTTTAATTCAAATTCAACAACATCGCCTTCGTTAATTTCGTCAATTAATCCCGAAACATGTACAAAATGTTCGTTGTTGGTGTCCTCTTCGCGAATAAAACCAAAACCTTTGGTCTCATCGAAGAATTTTACAGTTCCTCTGTTCATTGTAATAATAATAATTTAATAATAATAATGTGGCAAAGATACTCCTAATACCTTACCAAATACTTTTTTACGAAAATATTTATTATTTATCTCTACGCGCTACCTTTCAGGACTCCACTCGCATGGCTCACGGCGACCTGAAAGGTAATACGGTTCAACACCCTGTAAAACAATGTAAACACCCCCGTATTAACAATTCTTTCCGGAAAATCAACCCCAATACATATAGCCTCTGAACCTTTGAACTTTTGAACATCAAAAATACCACATCAAAAATAATACATCAAAAATATTACATCAAAACTCCTCCTCCTCTGCATCCGTCTGACTACCCGAATGATGCATTTGATCATATTTCTCACAATCGAACTCTATATCAACATTTTTCAGCGGTTTTGCAAAATCGTCTTCCATGCTGATACCCAGCGAAGGGTCGTTATAAATTTTCTTCATGTAAATAGCCCAGACAGGTAATGCCATATTGGCTCCCTGACCTAACCTGATAGACCTGAAGTGTACACTACGGTCTTCGGCACCTACCCATACACCGGTGGTAAGTTTGGGTACAAGTCCCATAAACCAGCCGTCGCTTTGATTTTGGGTAGTACCCGTTTTACCTGCTATGGGGTTGTTATAGCCGTATTTATAGCGCAACCGGATACCGGTACCCGATTCTACCACACCTTCCATAAGTTTTACCATTTTGTAGGCAGTAACCTCGCTCATGGCAATATTCTTTTTGGGTGCTGTTTTTTCCAGCACATTACCGTTTTTGTCTTCAATACGGGTTATAAATACGGGTTCAATATGCACCCCCTTATTGGAAATAGTATTCAGGGCACCTACCATTTCGTAGAGTGAGAGGTCGGGTGTTCCGAGAGCGATGGCCGGAACTTCGGGGATATCCGATGTAACGCCCATCTTTCTTGCCATTTGTATTACCGAGCGGGGTGTAAACCTGTCGATAAGCCAGGCCGAAATCCAGTTGTTGGAGTTGGCCAATGCCCATTTCAGGGTTACCTCCTCCCCAATTCTTCGCGAATCGGCGTTTTCGGGGGTCCAATAGGTACCATCAGGCAGTTTTACACTATACGAAATGTTAGGTACTTTATAACAAGGGCTGTATTCGCCTTCCTGCATGGCCAATGTGTAGAGGAAAGGTTTAAATGTTGAGCCCACCTGCCGTTTTGCCTGTGTAACATGATCGTATTTAAAAAAGCGGTAATCGTTTCCTCCCACATATGCCCGTACAAAACCTGTTGACGGCTCCATCGACATCAATCCGGCTTGTAAAAAGAATTTGTAGTACCTGATGGAATCGTAAGGAGTCATTACCGTATCTACCGGACCATCCCATGAAAAAACAACCATTTTTGCCGGCTTATAAAACGACATATAGATAGAATCTTCAGGTATTCCCGCCTTTCTCATCTTACGGAATCGTTCGCTGCGCCGCATGGCCTGTTTCATTATCTGATCCACCTTTTCTTTTACCTCTTCGGGTGTTCCGTCAAAATCGAACGGAGCGTAAGTATAGCCTTCCCAATGTTTGTAGAATGCAGGTTGTAAATCCTGTGAAAGGTGTTCTCTGACAGCTTCTTCGGCATAGCGTTGCATTCTGGAATCGATGGTTGTATAAATTCTTAACCCGTCTTTGTAGAGATTGTAGGGTGTCCCGTCGGGTTTAAAATGGTTTTTACACCATTTCTTCATTATACCCCTGAGATATTCCCTGAAATAGCGCGCCTCTCCCGTGTTATGGCTTTGCATGGTATAATGAGAGACACCCAGAGGCAGGCGGGAAACGGAATCGTATGTATAACTATCTATAAATCCGTATTTGTACATTTGAGCCAGTACAAGGTTTCGCCGTTTGAGCGAAGTTTCGGGATGCAAAACGGGACTGTAACGCGTAGGTGCATTTACCACTCCCGCCATCAGTGCGGCCTCTTGTAAATTGAGAGAGTCCGGCGTTTTATTGAAAAAGGTACGCGCTGCCGATTTTATTCCATATGCGTTGTGTCCGAAAAATACCGTATTCAGGTACATGGCAATAATTTCCTCTTTGGAATAGTAGCGTTCGAGTTTTACCGCCGTAATCCACTCCTGAAATTTACGAAGTACCAGCTGCAATTTGTTTAACCGTCCGCGGGGAAAAAGATTCTTGGCAAGTTGTTGTGTAATGGTGCTTCCGCCACCTTTATGTTTTCCGGTAGCAAGGCCGTATATTACCCTGCCCAAAGCCCGTTGGTCAATTCCCGAATGTTTTTCAAAACGGACATCCTCAATGGCAATGAGCGCATCAATCAGGTATGGCGATATTTCGCGATAGGTTACATTGCTTCTGTTTTCAAGAAAATAGGTTCCCAGCAGTTTGCCGTCAGCAGAATAAACCTCCGAAGCAAGATTGCTTTTGGGGTTTTCCAACTCGGCAAACCCGGGCATGGGGCCAAACCATTCATTGGCCACACCGTAAAAGAAAACCACCAGCAAGCCCAGGCCCAAAACATATAACAACCAGAACTTTACAATATAATTGAAAAATTTCTTCTTTTTCGGTTTTGCTTTACTCATCTTATTTTGTCATAAAATTTATATCCGGTTTGTATAATATTAATCTTCCGTTGTCTCAAGCCGTAACCCCACCGACCTGATTCCTTTTAAGGTATCTGTTCGCATGGCCTGTTGAATAAAAAACCTGTATTCGCCTTTCAGCGGAAACCTCAGGTTTTTCTTTAAAAGCAGATTATTCTCCTTAACGCTTCCCCAACCTTTCCCCAGCCATTTTCCGGTATAATCGGCCAAAACCAGTTCAATGGTATCACGGGTTTTGTTGTTGTTGGGTAAAATTGTATTCAAAAAAATAAACAGGTTGCTGTATCTGTAATCCGTTGTATTGCGAACGGTAAGATAAAAATTGTAATTCTTTACGGTATCCTCAATGGTTACAGCAAAAGCAGCCGCTTCATCTTTGTACCAACCCTCAGGTGAAATATCAACGGTCTCGTTATATACAGTATTGGATGAACATGAACCGAGAAGTATAGTTACAATCAATAATGCAATTGCGACAGCAGCCGGTTTTTGAATTACCTGATGTTTTTCAAAAGTTCCCGAAATCAAATAATTCCAATTTTTTTTTACATTCATCATTTCAATACTGCAAATTTACTTTTCATTCTTTTATGCTAAATAACAAAAAAATCCGGTACCCGAACGGAATAACTTAATTATGAAGTTAAAATTGTACCGTTAATTAAAAAATACCATAAAAAAACCTCCATTTCAGGATGGATATTCCTCAAATGAAGGTTGTGAATTGTTACAATAAATTGGAAATTTACAATTAAGTGCTCATTCCGCCGCATACATTTATTACCTGTCCCGATACATATGACGAGAGTTCGGAAGCGAGGAACGTAGCTACGTTGGCAACATCTTCGGGTTTTCCCGACCGGCGCAACGGAATGGTTTTAATCCACTCTTCCCTTACATTTTCAGGCAGTTTGTGCGTCATTTCGGTTTCGATAAATCCCGGAGCAATGGCATTGCAACGGATGTTGCGTGAGCCCAATTCCTGTGCAATGGATTTGGTAAAACCAATCATACCCGCTTTGGAGGCTGAATAATTTGATTGTCCGGCATTGCCGTTAACACCTACCACCGAGCTCATATTGATAATGGAACCGCCGCGTTGTTTTATCATGGTGCGCTGTACGGCTTTGGTCAGGTTAAATACCGATTTAAGGTTTACGGCAATCACGGCATCCCAATCCTGTTCGGTCATTCTTAATAAAAGATTGTCGCGTGTGATGCCTGCGTTATTTACCAATACATCAATTCTTCCGAAATCGTTAACCACATCGGCAATAAGTTTTTCGCTGTCAGCAAAAGAGGCTGCATTGGAGGCATAGCCTTTTGCTTTTACACCCAAGTCGCTAAGCTCTTTTTCGGTTGCTTCCATGTTTTCATCGCGATTCAAATCGCTGAATGCCACATCGGCTCCTTCCGATGCAAATTTCATGGCAATAGCCTTGCCAATTCCCCTTGAGGCACCCGTAATCAGTGCCGTTTTTCCTTCTAATAATTTCATAAGCAAATATTTTTATTTGCGCCAAAAGTAAAAAAAATTATATTTACCAACCTGCTGATACCCGGGATGATGTTTTATACCGGTATGGTGCAGGATTACTTGCCGGAATGCAGTTGAATATTTCAAAAAACAAACGCTGGAAACTCGATTTGGCCATGGGTGCTTCGTACAATTATGTAACTTTATACAACCTTTATTACCTTGATGTTCACCATAATTGGAGATTAACTCCAAGGCCGGTAATTCATATCGTTCACACCTTTTAACCGGCTTTTTTAAACGCCAGTCTGACCCTTGCACCTGTATTGCCGGGTTTGTTTTCGATGGAGATGGTTCCCTCCTGAATGTCCATAATAAGTTTTACTGCAGCCAGGGATAACCCTTTTCCTTCGCTGTGCATGATATCGGTTGTGGAAAAAAGTTCAAAAAGATGTTCCATGGCTTCTTCCGAAAATCCCGGGCCGTTATCCTCAATATCAATATATAAAAACAGGTCGTCTTTAAAAACTTTAATGAGTACGGGTTGTTCTTTGCCTCCGTATTTTATTGCATTCTGGAGAATCAGCTTTAAGCTTGTTTTTGTCAGGTCTGTTTCTGCGAGAACTAATCCTGCATCTTTGGGAATATCAACCTTAATCTCAGGCACAAGTTCCTCTGATTCTTTTAATTCATAAATAACCGATTCAATAATATTGTTTATGGCCACAGGCATCATTTCGGGCCGGTATTCTTCAATTTTCAGGGATGTTATCAAAAGGGAAATCTCCGCAAAATTTCGCAATCTGTTGGCACTCTCTTTCAGATAATCTATGTATTCGGACTGTTCGTTGTCGAGACGGGTTTGATCCAAAAGACCGGTAAGACCGATTATTCCGTTAAGCGGTGTACGCAATTCATGACTGATTATAGAGAGGAAATCCGACTTGGCTTTATCGAGCAATTCAAGTTTTTTGTTTGCTTCCTGTAACTGTCTGGTGCGCTCGGCCACTTTCTCTTCGAGGTGTTCATTTAAATCCTGCAACTGCTTTTTCTGATGATTTACCTGCAGATGTGTTCTTACTCTTGCCAGCAATTCCATTGAATTAAAAGGCTTAGTGATGTAATCCCTGCCCCCGCACTCAAACCCCTTTACAATACTCTCCATATCGGCTTTTGCCGTAAGGAAAATAACAGGGATTTCAGTAGTATGAGGCCGGGATTTTAATTTACGGCAGAGTTCAAAACCATCCATTCCGGGCATCATTATATCAAGCAGAATCAGATCGATTTGTTGGTTTTCAAGTATTGATAGTGCCTGCTCGCCATACTGAGCATAGGCAATTTCATACTTTTCTCTCGACAAAATATTACCAAGAATCTGAATGTTTTTGGCAATATCATCAACAATCAATATTTTGTATGTATTATCCTGATTTTTATTCATTTGATCTCATTATTTTTTGTCCGAATAATAAAATTTTATCAATTTCGACATATAAAACTCCATCCGTTCTATATCAAAACGGTCTGCTGCCTCCTTTATTAAAGTTGCGTGTTGTTTTAAATTTTCGAGGTTATGCTCAGAGGCAAACAACATCATTTTCTGTGCCAGATTATCTACATCCGAAAGAAGATGTGAGCGCAGTGAATCAGTCAATAAACCTTCAAGATTCTCTTTAAATTCATTAGAAACATCCTTGTCCATTTTTTCTTTCAAAGGATCGGTATAATCATCCTTTTCCCGGGTAAACTTAAACTTTTTATCGCCCAGACCTGTTTTTAAATCTTCCAGCGAGTAAGAACTTCTTAAACAAGGAATTGTTATGATAAAAAGAGAACCTTTTCCTTTAACGCTTTCTACGCTTATCGTTCCACCCATAAGTTCAACAAGTTTTTTGCTTATACTCAGGCCAAGGCCGGTTCCCAGAAGGTTCTTGCCAACATTGGATTTGCTTTGCGTAAAAGCATCGAAAACCGCATCCAACTCGGCAAGGTCGATACCAATACCGGTATCTTCAACCTCAATGTGCAGCGTTTTCCTTTCCTTGTCTCTGTTTTCACAAGATTCGGCATAAACGGTAAGCCTGACATAACCCTTGTCGGTAAACTTTATGGCATTTCCGATAATATTGAATAGTACCTGCCTTATTCTTGTAATGTCAAGAAAAAGGCTGAGGTCTTTTTCTATTTTCGATTCGATAATAAACTCCAGATTCTTTTTCTCGACCTGCGGATAAAAAATATGACGGATCTCTTCTACGAGTTTGACCAAATAAACAGGTTCAAGAACCAGCTCAAGCTTACCGGCCTGAATTTTAGACAGGTCCAGAATATCATTAATCAAACGCAACAAATTATTGCTGCTCATTTGGATGGAATGAATGTAATTTAAATCCTCAGGATTATTCACTCTGGATTCAAGCAGGTCGGTAAAACCCACAATAGAGTTAAGGGGAGTTCTGATTTCATGGCTGATATTGGCCAGAAATTCAGATTTAGCCCTGTTGGCTTCTTCGGCTTCTTTTCGAGCCGCCTCAATTTCTTTATTTATATTTCTTAATTTAATATTTGTTTTCTCCAGCCTTTCCCTGTACTCAGCAGCCGCTTTTTCAGCATGTTTTCTTTTGGTAATATCTTCCACTATCCCTTCATAATAAAGTATTTTCCCTTTGTTGTTTCTTATAATCCATGCACTTTCGTTTACCCACATTTCCGAACCGTCAGCCCTGTGCCATAAATCTTCACGTCCGGTAATAATCTCCTGTCTTTCCAATAGTTCAATAAACTCATTTCTGTTCTTTTTCTCCACATTGAGGTCTATTTTCATAAGTTCGCTCTCTTTATAGCCCAACATATTCAGCAGCGTTTTGTTGGCATAAAGAATTTTACCGTCTTTGCGGGTACGGTACATTCCAATGGTAGCATTTTCTACAATACTCCTGTACCGCTCCTGACTTACTTTCAGATCGTCATATGTAGTTTTTAATTTTTCGGAAGCTTCAGTAATCTCTTTGTTTTTCTTCTCAAGAACGGCAATATGCTTTCTGTTGGTTCTGTTTCGGTAATTGACAAACAAAACTATTAC
Source organism: Bacteroidales bacterium (assembly GCA_027022105.1). Taxonomy (GTDB): domain Bacteria; phylum Bacteroidota; class Bacteroidia; order Bacteroidales; family F082; genus Sulfidibacterium. The sequence goes on from JALVZH010000089.1 coordinate 8,682, forward strand.
CAATGTCATAGATACAATAAACACCAGAAAAATAATCAGATAATTTCTTCGGTCTTCCTCTTTCCTCAGTTCATATGCTTTCAGGGCATTTTCTTTCTTTAACAAGGCATTCTCTTTCTCTTTACGGGCAGCCTCATATTTCACCTCCAATTCATTTATCATTTTACGACTCTTCTCATTGAAGACCACCTTTTCTATATTATGATACTTTTGCAGATACTTATAAGCCTCTTTGTAGTTGTTTTTTTCGGCATACATTTTCGACAATGCAAGGTAGGTGTCCATTTTAATATCGTTGGCATTAATCTGGGCCGCATAATTCAGCGTCTCGTGAGCCGTTTTGATGGCTTTATCATACTCATGCTTTTTGATATAGATCTTCATTAAATCGCTTAACGAGATTACGATTCGGCGCCTGTCGCCCACCTCATATTTCAGGGGTAATGCCAGGTTTTGATAATACAAAGCGGAATCGTAATTGCCCATATCGTAAAAAACTTCACCCAGATTACTGTAAACAATTGAGATAAGCTTTTTGTGATTTACTTTTCTGCTCAATCTTTCCGATTTCCTGAATTCGCTGAGTGCCTTTCCCAACTCTTTCTTCAACCTGTACACATCACCTATATGCAGGTACATATTAAGTTCATTCCACAGGTCTCTCTTTTTCTTGTAATATTTTAAAGCATTGGTGTAGTATTCAAGGGAGCGATCTAATTTGCCCCAGTTTTGCATTACTACCCCCATGGTATTGTTTAATGCAGCTAGTCCTGCTTCATCTCCGATGGCCGTATAAATATCTCTGGAACGTTGTAGCAGTCCGATGGCCTTTTCATAATCGCCGTAACCGGACCAAATGGCACCTTCCGCTTTAAGACATTTTGCTATTTCGGGCTTTATCCTGAGTTTCTCATAAATCAACCTTGCTTTTTTATACAATTCGGCAGATTTTTTGTACCTGCTCCAGTCGTAATAATTTTGCGCCATCAATAAATAAAAGTCGGCAAGTTTCCGCTGGTCATTGTTATTTACAAAATACGGCTTCAACGCTTTAAGTGCCGAGTCGGCTTTCTCAAAATTACAAAGTTGGTTTTGATGTTTGTAATAACGAAATAAGAACTTTGAGATTGATATTGTATCACCGTTTTTAACAGCTGTTTTTATAAGGTAACGATCGTAAACCAGCGCTTTATCAACAGCAGTATCGCCGTAAACCTGCGAAAGACGGTCTGCAATCAAATATTTTTCATTATCACTGAAAAGAGAGTCGGTTAAAATTGCCGGATTGTTCCCTGATAACTCCACCAAACTGTCCGCTTTAGTTGTGTCTTCCGCTCCTGACAAGAAAAACGGGCTCAAAACAATAAAACCCAACAGAAATATCCTGAAGCAAATAAGATTTATTATTTTTTCAGGTCTTATTAATTTCATTTGTTTATCTGAATTTTAAACTGCATATTTCAATTTTTGCCGGTTAATTTGTTAACCTCTTTCCCTGAACCTGTCATATGCTTTTCCAAGTAAACTCAGGTATTCATCTATCTTTTGTATATCAAAAACCGCAACCAGATCTTTTAACTCGGCAGCATAAGCTTCAAGATGAGGCAGTCTCCTTGTTTTAGCGAGATCCGACAATTTTTCGGCAAGTATTTTTATATGCTGCATCATTTTGGTTTGAACCGCCTTTTTATAATCATTCTCCATAATACCGGCCAGAACACTCTTGAAATCGTCATTGGGGATTGCTCCATATGTATTTTCAAACAAAAGGTTCTTTCTTCGTAAAACCACCAGTCCGTTGATTAATTCTCCCAAGCGGGTGAACAAATAGCTTTTGTCGGTATTTGAGGCAAAATAATGAAAACCGGGATATTCTTCAGTCGCATCACCAACTACCACTACTACTTTGTCTTCCACCTCTTTTTTAATCACTTTAAGCGTATTGTTCAACATCTCATCCTTCAGCCCTGCCACAACAACCATTTGCGAATCTTTCATCTTTTCGATTAACATGGGAAGGTTGGTTCCTACATTAATCACTTTCTTCAGCCTTTTGGAAAGGTAGAGAAATATTTCTGCGAATAATCCCGACTTATTAGTAGCAACAACTGCTGTAAAAGGGCTTTTGACATAAGTAATATTTCTCACTTCTTCGGTTTCATCCCCGGAACCCTCAAATCTCGCGTTTTTAAATTTCAGCGTAAACCGGGTTCCCGAACCTGGTTCACTTTTTACATGTATCTCTCCGTCCAACGCATCTACCAGTTTTTTGGTAATGGCAAGTCCGAGACCGGTACCCGAATCAGAGGTATTGTTAGGAGATTGGTAAAAAGGATTGAATATCTGCTCTTTATCTTTACTGTCAATTCCTATTCCAGTATCCGTTACATGTATCACAAGATTAATCTTCCCCGGTTCGTTGCTCTGTTCCCGAACCACAGAAACCGTAACTCCACCGGTATTTGTAAATTTAATGGCATTACCAATGAGATTAATCAGAATCTGCCGCAACCTGTTGGAACTTATGATTATCCTTTCCGAAAAATTTTTATCAACCTCTATTCTTAAATAAAGTGACTTTCGCAATGCTTCCGGTTCGAATATTTTTTTTATTTCATCCAGAAAGTCGCTAATATTTACCGGTTCGTAACTGATATCAATTTTTCCCGCTTCAATTTTCGAAAGATCAAGTATGTCATTCAGAAGAGTGAGCAAACTCTCTCCGCTTGATTTTATAGATTTAACATATTCATGAATTTTCGGGTCGTCGATTGCCTGCTCCAATACTCCCGAGAAACCGATAACAGAGTTTAACGGAGTACGTATTTCATGGCTTATGTTTGCCAGAAACTCACTTTTAAACCGGTCGCTTTCCTCGGCACGACGTTTTGCCTCTTTGAGTGCTTCACCCTGCTTTAACAACTGTTTTTGGGTGTTCTCAATTTCTACATTTTTCTCTATCAGCTTTTTATTTAAATCGTCTTTATTCTTGAGATATTTCGACAATACCAGAACAATAATCAGGGAAAGAACAAATGCCGTAAAAAGAAAATAGTTCAATACCTTTTGTTTGTTTAGGTTTAATTCCCTGATTTTAGCCTGTTGCTGCAATAATAAAATTTTATTTTCCTTTTGCTTGGATTCAAACTTCAATTGCATCCTGGCAATCTCTTTTTGTACGGAAAGATTAATCACCGAATCATGATATACATCTGCCAACTCAAGGTATTCCAGTGCTTTATCGTATCTCTTTTGTTTCTTGTTAATTTTATACAGAGTAGTGTACACATCTTCTGTAACTGACTTCAGTCCAATGCTTTTTGCTAATTCCAATCCCTTATAAAGCATTATTTCTGCTTCGGCATAATCACCGCTTTCCGTATAAATTTTACCCAATTTTACATAAGAATCCGCCAGATTTGCCCTGCTTCCGATAGTAGAGAATATTGTTATGCTGTGCTTCAGGTATAGTTCTGCCGTTTTGTATTTCTTTTGTTTGCCAAAAACAGAAGCAAGGTCCGAATAACAAATGGCCTCGCCTTTTTTGGAACCTATCTTTCTGTTCAGATCCAACGACAATTTATAATAATCTTTTGCCCTGTCGTAATCGCCTTTTTGGTAATAAATCGAACCGATATTCTCAAAGTTAATGGCAATTCCCAACAGATTCTTTCGGGATTGTTCAAGACTCAGGCTCCTTTTAAAATAGGAGAGTGCCAGGTCGTAGTCACCAATCATCATTTCAACATTTCCCAAACTGTTGATGGAAATGGCCATTGATACGGAATCTTTGTCCTTTTCAGCAAGTTCTAATGCCTTTATGTGGTATGAAATTGATTTTTTGTAATCATCAATATACCTGTAAACCACACCTATATTGTTATAAACAATAGATAGTAGTTTCGAATCGTTAACCGAACCGGCATAATTTTCCACCAATTGATGAATTCTTAATGCTACGGCATAATTGCCTTTTCTTCTGTAATCC
>JALVZH010000090.1 GCA_027022105.1 Bacteroidales bacterium
GTTCTTACGTTGCGATTCGGTTTTGCTTTTTAGCAACCTGATTTTGCTGTCTTTTCTTTCCGACTGGAATTTAGCTTCCATTTCGGCCAGCATTCTCTCTTTGTCTCTGTTAAAAAGACTGTCGTGAAGTTGTTTGTGCTTTGCCTGGTATTCATAAGCCCGTTTATAATCGTCATTGCCGGCATACAGGTCGGCCAGCACCTTGCAGGCATAACTCACCAGATTGGGATTATTGATATCCTCAGCCATTTTATAAGAACTCCGGCCCTGTTGTATTCCGAATTGGCAATAGCCCTGTCATTATTTAATTCCGTCCTGATTTTTAATGCTTTATTGTGATATTTTAATGCCGAATCCGGCATATCCAGACTCTCATATGCATTGGCCATACCTGTGTAAACATTGGATATCCCTGCCCTGTGATTGATGCTTTTTTTAATGGCAAGCGCCTCATTAAAATATTCCAGCGATTTTTCAGCCTCACCATGGGTAAGCATAATTGTTCCAATGCTGCTGTAACTGGTTGACATCAGTTTTTTGTTTCCGGTTTGTTCACTCAGTGCAATGGATTTTTTATACAAAGCTGCGGTATGGATGTAATCACCCCTTAGTCCCGAAACGGCTGCTTCGGCAAAATAAAGAAAAGCCAGGTCATCGGTATCGTTGAGTTCCACGAGGATGGATTTTGCTTTTCCGAGATAACCTATAGCCAACCGGTAATTATCTTTATAATAATATACCCTTCCCTGCCACAAAAGACTCTTTCCAATACCTTTCCGGTAATGTAACGATGTGGCAAGGGTATAAGCCTCCTGAAGATACATCAGGGCTTTGTCGTTCTCTTTGCTGCAATATTTTTCACCCAGCTTTACTAACAGATTTACTTTTGCCGTATCATCGGGAAGTCCGGCAAGTTGTTTCTCTGAAATTGAAATATCCGAAACGTCATCAGCATTGGCAACATCATAAACCATTCCCGATATCAACAAAATAAAAACAGCTGTTTTTAGCAGAGGTCTGATGTTTATTAACTTTTTCACCTGGTTTGTCAGATTAATAACGGGCAGCCGCCATAAAATCCAAAAGTAATAAAAATTCCGGTATTGTTTTCATAAAACCGGGCAAAGAGGCAATGTTGCAATCGTTTGCATTATATCCATATTACAAAATGGATGTAAAATCCGGGAAACAATATTATTTACACCATTAAAACCTGAAAACAGCACCCGCCGTTTTGTACTTTTGCGGAAAAATAAAATAAGCAGATTATGCATCCACCGGATTTGATCAGTTCCTATTGGAAAACACTTTATCCCGCCAGCACAACGGGGAAATTATATGATTTTTTACAGGAAGCCGAACGTTATCGCACGCAGGCAGTTTTTCCGGGAAAAGCCGACTGGTACAAAGATGCCGTTATCTATTCGCTGTACATTGACCTGTTTAACAAAGATTTTTCGGGTTTAACGGAAAAACTGGATTACCTCGACGATTTGGGTGTTAATTGCCTCTGGCTGCTTCCCATTCTCGATTCGCCCATGCGCGATGCGGGTTTCGATATAAGAAATTACGATCGCATCAGAGCCGGTTTGCTGGGTCTGCCCGAAGGGTTTGAAAAAGAGGAGCAGGAACGGATTTTCGGAGACTTTCTTCATGAAGCGCACAACAGGGGAATAAGGGTGATATTCGACATTGCCATTAACCACACTTCCGACGAACACCCCTGGTTTCTGGAAGCAAAAAGATCGGAAGACAATCCTTACCGCGATTACTATATCTGGACGAAAGACACTTCGTTGTACAGCGAGGCGCGTATTCTTTTTAAAGGTATTGAAAAAAGCAACTGGGAACCGTTAGGCGACTGGTACTATTTTCACCGGTTCTTTAACTTTCAACCCGATCTGAATTATAAAAACCCGGAAGTGCTGCTGGCCATGACAAAAAACCTGCTTTACTGGCAAAGCCTCGGTGTTGACGGCTTCCGTGCCGATGCCATTCCCTATCTTTGGAAAGAGGCCGGCACCGACTGTGAAAACCTGCCCAAAACGCACATTATCGTGAAATTCTTCCGTGCTGTGCTCGACTATGTTAACGAAGGGACTCTGCTGTTGGCCGAAGCCTGCCAAAAACCCAAAGAGGTGGTTAAATATATGGGCGATGGCGACGAATGCCATGCTTCTTATCATTTTCCGCTTATGCCCATGATGTTCAAATCCATTGCGCTGGGCGAAAGCAAACCGGTAATACAGACCCTTAGCCCGGAGGTTACTCCCAAAATTCCCGAAAATTCGCAATGGTTCACTTTTCTCCGGCTTCATGACGAGTTAAGCCTCGAATTGGTTTATGTTTCGGAAGAAGACCGTAAATTTATCCATGAGAATTATTGCCACAAACCGGAATGGGATTTCCGGGTGGGCGAAGGAATTTCCGCACGGCTGGCCGAACTGTTTCAAAAAGATGTGCGCAAAATAGGTTTGGCGTATTCCATGATGCTTACCTTAACAGGAAGTCCGGTTGTATATTACGGCGATGAGTTTGGAAAACTGAACGATGAAGAATTTTATAAAGAGCAGATACAACTTACAGGCAAAGACGATACCCGTTTTTTGGTGCGGGGAAGAATTGACTGGGATTTTCTCGGAAAAGAGTTGAAAAACGAAAAGAGTTTTCATACTAAAGTTTACAACCTGATAAAATCGTTGCTAAACACCCGCCGCGAACATCCCGCTTTCGGACGGGGCGACACCCAATTTACCGATGCGGTTAGCATTGACAACAAACCCATACCCGAAGTATTGTGCTATACCCGAAATACTGCGGAAGAAAATCTTTTTATTGTAAATAATCTGTCGGGACACAGCATCAGCATTAAAAATCCGTTTACCGAAAAGAACCTTTTCCTGTTGAACCTGAACGGATTTTCTTATGATGACGAAACGGAAACCATCAACCTTGAACCGTATGGGTTTGTTTGGTTTGGGATTGTGTGATAGAAGAGAGAACAAAAGTGATTTGTACTAATAATGAATTTAACGGGGATTTTCTGTGCTTAATTTTTGAAACAGATACTGTATGATAAGAAACTGGTCGTAGATTATCTCTACGACCAGTTTTTCTGGTTGGTATTACTTCTTGATATATTTATCAATTAATGGTATTAAGTATTTATTTGCTACCTTTTTCATTGATTGCATTTTTGTGTTGGCATAACCATTAAACATATTCAACCGTGCTTTTACTTGTTTTGTTTTTGCGATAAAATTTCCTGATTTATTGTCAATTATCGCTACACAACCTTTTGTGTTGAATGCACTTGTTTTCGTAAATATACATTCTATTGTATATTCCGCCTTATCTTTGTTGGAAGTAACTTTGTAATTTTCAGAAATTAATTTTTCAAGTATTGGCTGCTCATAACCTTTGGCTGTTTTTTCAACATAAAAACTTTGAGAAAAAATTGAAGATGAGCCTAATAAAAGGACAATTACCAAAATAATTAAACGACTTTTCATTTTTTTTTTTATTTTTAGTATGTTATACCTACTCTTTATTGCTTTTCGGCTTCCGCTTTATAATTTAAAATATATATTTCTCTTTTTCAATTAGGTTTTTGATAGTTATTTTAATCTGTATAGTCTTTCTAAAAATTTACATAATGGTAGTTTGCATTGGTTAAATTCCTATTTGACAACTACAATTTTTATCTTTTCAAAGATCATCTTTTGCTTTTTGTCTTATTATTTCACTGTTTATTTTATCATAATATGAGAGCATAACAAAACTTCTTAAAAACCCATCATTACCAATACTAAGTTGAATACTACCTTTTTCCGTTTCGTATGTTGTATGATATTTGCAATTATTCATTCCAACTTCATACATTTTATCATTGTCACTTTCAGGTTCCGAATAAGTATCAAATTTTTCAACAATCTCTGTCGGCTCTCCATATTTTTCGGTCAGTAGTTCTTTAATAATATAATAGTTGGATGAAAGGGAAGACCATGTATCACATTCGGGAAAAACTACAACTATTTTACTTACCAAATCCTTTTGTTTTAAAGTAGAAACTACGATAATGCAACCCTTGTATGCTGCAAAATCTCCTTCTAACATTGCAACGCCGTCCTTCGAATTAACAAGAGTAAATCCGCTTTTTTTCATTTTCAGAACAAACTCATTGAGAGTTCCGTCAACCGGAATACCTTTAAAAGTGAGGTGTTCGGATGACTGTGCATAAGTTAACATTACCGTTAACGATAAAACCAATGTCAAGATTTTTATTTTCATTTCTTAAAAGTTTGCTATCTCCAGTAACACATCTTTTTCCTCTTTGTCAAGTTCCGATCCTTTCAACGAGGTAAATAGCCGTACAAGCCTTTCGTAATCACCGGAAGGAATTTCCTCTGCTTTGCTGTCTAATTGCGAGACTAAGCCATAGAGTGATTGTGCTGCTCTAAGCTCATTACGTTTAGCTAAATCCTCACAGGTTCGCATATACGCTTCAAGCAATAATTTAATTTTTATCATCTTTTTATAATTTTTCTGCAAAACTACAATGGCTGTTCCGTTCAGAACACGACACGGCATGTCGTATTTCCTTCATTTTTATTACTTTTGTTCTTTGCTAATTATGCAAAACAGTTATGAAAAAGTACAATACGCTGGGCGAGTTGCTCGCCGACTATCGCCAACATCACAACATGTCGCAGTTGGACCTTGCTGCCAAAATTGATGTGGACAGCCGAACCGTGCAGCGTTGGGAAAAAAACGAAACACTGATAAAACCGGAAAAGGAAAAAGTATTTGTCGAAACATTGAATATCCCTTACCAGGTTATCAGAAACCTTAATGCTGTTAATCCCATTGCTGTTTATTACGATATAAAACACCGGATATATTCTTTGAGTGCCTTAATGATACGTGCCGAAAATGCAGCCTGGTACAAATCGGATTTACCGGTTGAGGATGAGCGCATTAGTCATGTAGCCAACGACTCGGATACTGCATTTATTACCGACATCCAGCGGATGAACCAAAACAAAAAACCCATTAAGCCTGAACTAATTAAAGAAGCAGCCAAAATATTACCCGAACTGAACCTGATACTTAAAGATAAATCGGGTTTTTATGCCGGGCACATCTCGGTGCTGCCGCTCAGGTTTTCCTCATATCAAAAGATTTATAACAGAGAGATGAATGAGGGCTCTTTACGGTTTTCCGACCTGGATTACAAAATGGATGAAACGCCGCTGGTTTTTTATTACTACTCATTATATGCCGATTCGCTGCCTCATTCCTATTATCTGATAAACCATATGCTGAACTATTTCAAGAAAAAGAAATTTAAAAATTACATTTTTGCCGGAATTACCTATCGCGAACAAAAAGTTTCTTATTTGAAAGAGATAGGACTTCGGGAGGTTTGGGAAGAAAAAATATCGGAAAATGTTCGCCGTACTTTTATGGAAGGCTGCCTCGATATGTTCCTGTTCGGAAAGATGCAATAATTTCAAACATAAAAAAAGCGTCACACATTGCCGTATGACGCTTTTTCTTATTTTATCAGGGAAAGACTATTCATCCCAAAGTTTTACATTATCAATTTGATACGAAGCGGTAAGGCCTGCATTTCCGTCTCCGGTATATTTAAAACCAATATATGCCTGGCCTGAATATCCCGAAAGATCAATAGTTCCGGAACTAATCCATTCATAGTTTGCATTGCCTTCGCCTGCAATGGTGCAATCCAGCTTGGTCCAGGTGGCCGATTCTATATTGCTACCGTCAAAATCGGTAGAGATATAGACCTCAAAACCATCATGGGTCCAGTAAGCAACAGCATTATCGAAGCTGAATTTCGGGTTTGTCATTGCGTCAAGGTCTATTTTCGGGGTAGTCATCCACATCTCATTTTCCTCATTGGAGTTGTAAGAAGTGGCCTGCATATATACGTTATCATTGTACGATTTGGCGATCCATTCACGGCTTCCGTTAATTATAAAGCTTCCCCAGCCGTCGATGTTGGAAACCGGATCATAATCGGCAAGGCTTGAGAAATCTTCATCCAGAGAAGTAACACCTTGGCCGCCACCACCACCGTTGGCAGAAATCACTACATTATCAAGCTGAATAGAGGTACTTTCCGTATCACTTCCTTTGTATTTAAAGGCAATAGCAACATTACCGGTAAAGTCGGCAAGCGAAACCTCACCTGATTCTACCCAGTCGTAATTAGCTCCGTTGGCATCGGGAAGAACGGGCGAAAGTTCCGTCCAGGTAGCCGTTTCAAAGTTGCTTCCGTCAAAGTCGGTGGAAGCCAGTACGGTTAAGGGTTGATGACCTGCTTCGTGCACCCAGTAGGCCATGGCCGATTTAAAGTTGAGTTTTTTGTCTCCGTTTTGATTTTTTACCGGAGGTGTAATAAGCCAGCATTCCATATCGGACAATCCCGAATTGTAACCGGTAGCCTGGGCATATTTATCGGTATTATATACTTTACCCTGCCAGGTTCTGTCTCCGGCAACAATAATATTGGACCATCCTTCGATAGCAATGTCGGTATAGTTTTCTGCCGATTCAAAAGTTTCGTTCACTTCGTCAACAGGATTAATGGTGCCGCCACCACCACCGCCACCGCAACGTTCACCGGTAAGATTTACTTCCGAAAGCGAACGGATGTAGAGTTGTGCGGTTTCGTCATACACACCTGCGATGGCCACCAAATCACCTTTTCCGTCAGGAAGCGTATCGGCGGCAAATGTTGCATAACTACTGGTACGGACAACAATCTGGTTATCATAACAATCTTCCAATTGCCGGTTTGCGGAATTATTGGGGTCGGCCCAGGTTTTTCCCAGTTCGCTTTGCGAAAATTCCACGCTGTCCAACCTTATCAGCTGCGCCTGATAAGCTCCGTCATTTAATTCGGCAATGGTAACGGTTTTGGGTTGTATATACCTCTCGTTGGCAAGAATCACAATGCTTGAATCGTTTTTCACATTGTCCAACTGAAACATGCCGTGATATTCCGAAAGAATAACACCTTTCAGGTAAACACGGATTGAATCGCCGACACGTACTCCGCCTGTTTGGTTAAAGTGCAGATTTACCGCACCACCGGCATCCTGTACATAAGCACTTTTGTAAATATTTCCGGAGCTTTCGTCCATGGTTACCGTTGCATATACGGAAGCATCTACCGTATCAGGAAACTGATATGCACCCGAATCAACATACATTTTGCGCAATTCGGCAATAGTGTAAACCGTACCCACAGGTAATTCACCTATCGGGGGTTTGTCAAAATCCTGTTTAACACAGGCACCGAGGAAAAGTATAATCCCTGCTATTAATAAAACTGATAATTTCTTCATTTTTTATGATTGTTATTTGTGTTAATCTTAATTTATTACATTCTGATATAAATATTTAAGAAATAGGTTCTTCCGTATAAATAAGAATATTTCGGTGCAAATTTATTGATGTTGTCAACATCGTAGCGGTACTGTTCGTATCCCGAAGTGGCAATATTTGTATTGTTCAACAGATTGCTGACACTAAGTGTAAATCCGATATAGTATTTATGGTTTACTTTCCACGATTTTCCACCGAACAGGTCCATGGTTAAAGCCGATGGAAGTTTTTCCTGTGCCAGTGTTTCCTTTACTCTGATATCATCAGAAAAGAGTCCTTCAAAAGCTTCTGCAGTTCGTCTGTCGGGATTGGGTTGCAAATAGGCATCGCCGAAATAATTTCCATTTACACCTATAAACCAGTATGTCGGAGCATTGTATTTAACTCCGACAGAACCGATGGTTTGCGGCATTCCGCCCACATAGTAATTTTTCAGATAAACTTTCCGGTCGGTGGCCATTATGGCTGCATCGTTATCGCGCGCAACCGTTGCCAACGGCCTCGAATTGTAAATAAATTGTCCGAGTCCGCCGACTGCGGTTAAAGTAATTGTTGGCGAAACATTGGCTTCTATTCCCAATTCGGCACCGGTATTCAATTTATCCACTCCGGTCATTATGTAGTTTACAAAGGTGTTTAATCCGTCGTGATAAAAACTCCTCGACCAGGTTTGGTCTTTAAATTGGGTATAATAGAGTGTTAAACGGGCTTTTATGGCAGGAGCATGCAGGATGTAGCTTATGTCTCCCGATAAGATTTTTTCGTTTTTAAGATTATCTACGGTAAAATCGCGGGTACGGGCTGAGATATAAGAATTGCGGAAATAGGGTGCGCGGGTCATAAACATACCGTTGGCAACAATATAATTTCTTCCGTTAATCTTGTAAGTGGCGCCGGCTTTTAAAGCATAATTAAAGAAGTTGTTTTTCGGGCTATCGCCAAATGAGTTGTCGGGAAACTTCCCGTTGCGCATGTGTCCTGTACGCCAAAAGGTGGTATGCGACAATTTAAGTCCGGCATAAAAATCAATTTTACTGAAAGAAAAATCGGCTTCACCCCAAATATCCTGTACATTGATGTTGGCCGTATAGTCATAACCGAAAATATCGCCTTCTTTAACAATACGGTTGGGATGGTTCAGGTCGCTTTGCATTTGATCGGGAAAGGTAAACGGGTCACCGTCGGCATATTTGTCAATATCAAACCAATATTCGCCTCCCAACAGGTCGTCCACCATTTTATATTGATGACCTTTGTACCAGGTCAGGTCGAAACCTCCCGAAACTTTAAGCATATCGCTGATAACTGAATGTATCCTCCAGTTTACCAGAAGCTGGCTCTTATCGTTCCTGCGGTCTTCAATAATGTATTTGGAACGCAAACCGGTAACGTCGTTTCCTTCAATGCCATCCACATCGTTTACCGTAAACAGGAATTTGCTGTTGGCAAAATACATATGATCCCATTGCAATTGACGTCCGGCTTCGTTGTTTAACCAGATATTACGGTAATAATCAGCTTTTTGGTCTTCCTCTATCGATTCCCAGAAGCTGGGAAGATAACGGTAATAATCGGGGCGCGGATCACCGGCTTCAACCCATTCGAGGGCTGTGGAACCACCTCTGCCAAACCAATAGGAAACGGCTCCCTGGGCTTTGGTATTTTCCGAAATATCACAATAATGTGTTAAAGTAATCATGGGCTGATGATAGTTGCCCACCCTGGCATTTCTTTTCTTACCGTTTTGATAACCCCAATAAGGATTGTAATAATTGTTGCCCGTAAGATCGTATGCTTCCTGAACGGAGATTCCCGAACGTCCGCGTTTTGTAGGTGCCCCGAAAACGGTTAAAGAAAAACTGTGTGTTTTATTTACTTTTTTCTCGATACCGATAAAATAGGCCCAGGCATTGTAAAAGGTACCTTGTACATAGCCTTCGTTGGCCCAGCGACGTGACCCCGAAGCAATGACCGACCAGCCGTTTTCCATTTCACCCGAAGCATAAGTAAACATCAACCTGTTGCGGTAACTCCGGTTTGCCAACGAATAAGAAAATTTTGTCTGCTTCCGGTACGATGAAGGACGGGTAAAAATCTCGGTAACACCTCCCACACCGCCGAAAGCATATTCCGACGAAACAATGCCCGTTTGAATATCTTTCCAGCGGGTAGCGTCGTTGAGGCCTCCCCAACTCGACCAATAAGCACGTCCTGTTTCCATATCATTTAAAGGAACTCCGTTCATTAATACGGAAAGGTTTTCCGAATCGTAACCCCTGATACGGAAACGGGCAGGGCCGAAAGTGTATCCGGCCGTAGAAACAAATATATCGCGCGATGCTTGCAGTAATCCCGATATATCCTGTAACCCCTCATCAGATGCAAAATCCGATTCGGATAGTGTAATGGTGGGCAGTTCAACCTCCTCAGAAGTTGTAGTTGTCGTGTCAGGAATCTGCCCGAAAGCAACAACCGACAGAAATAATATTGCCACCGAAATAAAAATCTTTCTCATTTTTTCATATTAGTTAATAATTAACACCGTTACTTTTTTTATTATTCAAAGATTATCCTGTTCTTTGCAAGAAAGAAAAAGGGCAGCAAAGTTAAAAATAATATTTTGCAGCCGTGTTAAATAACAACGAATATTATGAAAAGAGTTGATTTTTTGTTTTTGTTTGCCGTTGTGTTTTTTACATTCTCTTTTTTAGCGGTAAAATCACAGGAAAAGAAACGGTATCAGACCGCTCTTGTAGGATTTTATAACCTTGAAAATCTTTTCGATACAATTGACGACCCGAATGTAAGAGATGAGGAGTTTTTGCCCGACGGGAAAAATCGTTGGAATACGGAAAAATACATGCACAAGTTGCATAATATGGCCAAAGTAATCGGCATGATCGGGACGGATATTAATCCCGACGGACTTGCCGTACTGGGAGTATCGGAGGTGGAAAACCGTAGTGTTTTGGAAGACCTTGTAGCGCAACCGCAAATAAAAAAGAGGCATTACGAAATTATTCACCGTAATTCGCCCGACCGCAGGGGAATTGATGTGGCCATGCTTTATAATCCCAAGTATTTATCGGTAAACAGTGTTAAAATGTACCGGTTGCATGTTCCCGATAAACCGGATTTCAGAACAAGGGACCAAATGCTGGTTTCGGGTTTATTGCGCGGCGACACCATCTTTTTTATTGTCAACCACTGGCCTTCGCGCTATGGCGGCGAAAAAAGATCACGACCGTTGAGGAATGCTGCCGCTGCACTTACAAGGCACATTGCCGACTCGCTGCTCAGCACCAATGCAAAAGCAAAAATCATTGTAATGGGCGATTTGAATGATAACCCCACCAACGAAAGCGTGCTCAAAATTATGAATACCTCGCCAAATAGAAACCATCTGAAAAACGGTGCTTTTTACAATCCCATGTATAAACTCTACAAAAAAGGTATCGGAACCACTGCCTGGCGGGATACATGGAGCCTTTTCGACCAGATTTTCCTTTCACCCGGACTTCTCGATAAAGATTTTAAAAGTTGGCAATATTACAAAGTTACTATTTTTAACAAGCATTTCATGCAACAGCAGGATGGTAAATTCAAAGGATATCCTTTCCGTACCTTTGCAGGCGGCACCTGGCTGGGAGGCTATAGCGATCACTTTCCGGTGTATGTGGTGTTGGTAAAAGAGGCGGATTAAAAAAAGACCTTCCCGGGAAAGTGACATTTCCGGTCGCCGCGGGGTATGCGGGTGGAGACCTGAAAGTTATACCGTTAAAATCTAAGAAAAAATGCAAAAAAATTTTATATTTTTGCAACAGGTACTGTTTTGATGATCCCGTTCTCAGTAAGAGTATTACTTTGGGACTCAAGCCGCTTTTCTTTTCTTCATTTTTCTTCCTGAAATTGGTGCTTCCGAACCTGATTTCTGGTATCTTCTCGATACTTCAATATGCTTAATCTCACGTTCTTCAGAGCTCAACTCATTTTTTGTTGACTTCTCCTGATTGCGTTTGTCAATATCCGGATCATAAGCAATGCCACCCCAACACTCCATCATTCCAATTGTCTTTACTCCCTAAAACATTGAAAATACAACATGCATTTTTCCTATTTTTGCAGCATGGAAACAAAACGACAAGAAAGAATAAACAAGCTGCTGTTGCGCGACCTCGGAGATATCTTTCAGCGAGAACTGGGGCTCGTTACAGGCCATGCTATGGTAACCGTAACCAAGGTACACATCACCCCCGACCTTACCCTTGCCAAAGTTTACCTGAGCCTGTTTGCCACCAAAGACCCCGATGCCCTGATGAAAAAAATATCCGAACACACCGGTGAAATCAGAGGAAAACTGGGAAAACGAATCCGCCACCAGCTACGCCATGTTCCCGAGTTACGTTTTTACCGCGACGACTCGCTTGATTACATCGACAACATCGACAACCTTTTGAAAAACAGCTAAACAAAACAGTTATTATGCAGTACGACCCCATAAAAAGAAAACTGGGAACCGTTTTCAACAAACATCCTTTTCTCAGAAAAATATTTTACAAATTGCTGGATTTATTGCTGCTTCGCTCCTGGCATATCCGCAAGGCTTTGAAAGAATGGGAAAAAGAAAATCCAGGAGAAAAGACCGTTCTTGACGCCGGTTCAGGATTCGGACAATACGATTTTTACATGGCCTCACGCCACCCCGAATGGAAAATAAAAGGAGTGGATGTAAAACAGGAACAAATAGACGACTGCAATAATTTTTTCAGTACCATCGGACTGAACAATACCCGTTTTGAAGTTGCCGACCTGACACAATTCAACGAACCGGAAAACTACGACCTGATTCTGTGTGTGGACGTTATGGAGCATATCGAAGAAGATGTTAAAGTCCTCGAAAATTATTATAACTCCCTGAAAAAAGGAGGAATGCTGCTTATTTCCACCCCCTCCGACCAGGGCGGTTCGGATGTGCACGACCATGACCACGAACATGGAGAAGGAGAATCGTTTATTGATGAACATGTACGCGACGGATACGGCATTGACGAGATAAAAGAAAAAATGAAAAAAGCCGGATTTTCAAAAACCGACGTATGGTTTCAATACGGCCGGCCCGGGAAAATTTCATGGAAACTGAGCATGAAATATCCCATCATCATGTTAAACATCTC
>JALVZH010000091.1 GCA_027022105.1 Bacteroidales bacterium
TTTTTTTTTCCTATGTTTTTAGTTTTTGGTCTTCCTTGTTTTTGTTTATGGCAAGGTCGTACTGGCCGTTGTCGTACAGGCGGTCGGCCTCGGCAATTACGGCATTGTATTTCAGGTTCAGTTTTTCTTCTTCAAGGTATTTTTCTTTGGCTGTTTCAGCTTGCTTCAGTTGCCGGGCAGGATAGGGGTCACTGGGTTTTACCTGCATGGCCAGTGTATATTTCTCAATGGCTTCGTCAAAAAGATTTTTGGAGAGCAGTGAGTCGGCCGTGCTGATTACAGCCTGATAGTTCTCTTCCAGTTTTTTCTTTTGCATTGCAAAGTAATCATCTATCTCTTTCAATTTTTGTTTGGGATACTGCTCGTCCGGTTTCAGTGTAAGTGCCATGTTGTATTCGGCTTTGGCGTTTTCAAACTCCTTTTGCAGGAAAAGGCTGTCGGCATGACGGATGGCCAGTTGGTAATTCTCTTCGAGATGCATTTTTTGTTTCTGCAACATCTCATCAATTCTGAGTATCATCTCTTTTGGATAACTGTTCTCAGGCCATATTTTTTCCGCTTCGCTGTATTTCTGCCTGGCAGCCATATAATTTTTGGCCATGTAGAGTTTGTCGGCCTCTTCCGAGAGTTTGTTGTATTTGGCCTGTATTTTTGCTTTGGGTTCTGTCTCTTTTATTTTAAGAAGAATATTGGGATTGCCGGGCACCAGCGAATCGGCAACACGGTAATGTGCCAGTGCTTCGGCATAATTTTTAATAAGCAGATAGCGTCCGGCCAGATGTACCTCTTCATCCGCCTTTTTCAGGTTGAGTTTTTGTTGGGTCAACATCTGTTTAACCTGTGTTATTTGCGCATCAATCTCTTTATTGCCGGGGTATAGGGCGTCTGCTTTTTTCAGTTGTTCCAAAGCCCCCTTATAATCCCTCTTGCCTGTCAGTTCCAGAGCTTTATTCCTCGCTTCTTTAAAAGCAGCCTGTTTGTCGGCCTCCTCTTTTTTTATACGGTTGATTTTTGCTATCTGTTCTTTGGCATAATTGTCGCCGGGAATAACTTTCAGAGCCTCTTTATATTGTATCAATGCTGCGTCCAGCGAGTTGTTGTCGAAAAAATCGTCCGCACGGTCGATGATGTCGTAATATTTCTCTTCGTTATCAAATTGTTCCTGTAGTTTTTTTACAATCTCTTCCGTTTTCGATTTTGCATAGGAATCATCTTTTTTAAACTTCAAAGCCATTTGGTAATAAGCCTTGGCATCAAGTAGTTTTCCCTGCTTGTAATATTTATCGCCCATTATGATGGCCTCGTCGTAGGTTTTGGCCTGCTGGGCGTGGATTTGCGGGGCAAACAGGGTGACTGAAAGTATAATAAATACCAATGCCGTAAAAAATCCGGCAGGATTGAGGGTATGTGTTTTGTTCATTAGTCTCATTTCGTTTCACTGTTTAACGGATTTTCTACAGGATTATTTTTCATAATAATACCGTCTTTTATTTCAAGTTTCCGGTCGGCCATTGATGCCAGCTCTTTATTGTGTGTTACGATGATGAAAGTTTGTCCGAAATTTTTTCTTAAATCGAAAAAAAGGTTGTGTAAATTGGTAGCTGCATGCGAATCCAGGTTGCCGGAGGGTTCATCGGCAAGGATTACGGCAGGCCGGTTTATCAGTGCTCTGGCAATGGCAACACGTTGCTGTTCTCCTCCCGAAAGTTCCGAGGGTTTATGGTCTTTGCGGTGTGTCAGTTCCATAAAGTCCAATAGTTCCATGGCAGCTTTTACCGCAGTTTTTTTGGATGTCCCCGAAATAAAAGCGGGAATGCAGATGTTTTCCAATGCGGTAAACTCGGGCAACAGATGATGAAACTGGAAAACAAAGCCGATGGATTGATTTCTGAACTTCGAAAGCTGTTTGCCTTTCAGGGTGGAGGTGTCGGTTCCGTTGATGATTACCTTTCCTCTGTCCGGACTCTCAATGGTTCCGATAATGTGTAAAAGAGTGGATTTTCCTGCTCCCGAAGCGCCCACAATGGATACGATCTCCTCTTTTTTAACATGCAGGTCAATCCCTTTCAAAACCTCAACTTTGCCAAACGATTTATGTATGTCTTCGGTAATTACCATCAATCTGATTTAAACGGCAAAGGTATTCATTTTTTAAATTTGACAGGGGAAACAAAACGGATACGGATAAACGGAATTAATGTTTTGATAAATGTGCATCGGTTATGTTTTTTTTAGACTGGCGAGCCCTTCCCGCCAAAACCTGAATTCACTCCATTCCCGCAATGCACTCCGCAAAGTTGTGAACGGTGCTTATAATGCAACGGTGTCCTGCACCTTCGATTCGAAGTAAGTTTATTGAATCTTTTTTATTGGTTTCACTTTTCAAAATTTACATTTCACCCTGAAAAACATTGCGTTGGTTGAAAAAATTTGAATACCGCTACCGGCTGCCGTTACTTTTGACCTGAAAATTGATTATTAACTCTAAAATTGTTTAACGATGAAAAATTCAAGTTTTAAATTCAACACCGATTCATTTCTCTTTGTGTTTATAGCTCTTGCGGTAGCATTTCTAACGCTCATCTTTTTAAGCTCGTGCCACAAAGAGGGAACCCCAATATTGGATGCGCTGGATCACCAGACAACCAATGATGAATCTGCCGCCGACAGCCAGTTCGACGACATTCTTAAAACCGCCGAAGAGGCTGTTGACAGTGTGTTAAACGCCATTCAATTTCCGGTAACCATAAGTGTTGGTGCCTGTGCGGAAGTTACTGCCGATACCAATACCCACGACATTACCATCGATTTCGGTTCAGGATGTACGGGTTACGACGGACGAACCCGTTCCGGAAAAATTAATGTGCATTATATCGGATACTACCGAAACCCCAATTCCTCGCTGTCAATTACCCTGGATAACTTTACGGTGGACGACATTACCATTGAAGGGACAATGACTTACAATGCCGTGCACCGCGATGCAAACGGCCACCTTACAATGGTTACCAACGTAAAAAACGGCAAAATAACCTACAACGAAACAGGCCGTTACATCAGTTGGGAGATGATGAAAAGCCTCACATGGACAGAAGGCGAAAATACAGGGGATCCTTTTGATGATGTTTATGAGGTAAGCGGTAACAGCTCCGGTGTAAGTACCGCCGGCCTTACGTTTACTACAAACATTACCTCACCCATCACTACAAAAACCGCCTGCTGGAACCAGTACATTTTCTATCCCGTAAGCGGTGTAAAAGAGGTAAAACCGTCAGGTTTCCCAACCCGTAAAGTTGATTTTGGCGACGGAACCTGCGATAAAGAAGTTACAATTACGGTAAACCATGATACCTATACCGTAACTCTGCCTTAACATGCTTTTCATGGTTTCAGGCATACACCGGACACAATTGTGTCCGGTTATGCTCTGTTTCCGGTTCCCTGCTTTTGCATTTGGTCTTGAACCTGTTTGAAGTTAATTAAATGATAATGAGTTTGAAATGTTGTAAAAATGAAAAAACTATTACTTGTCCTGTTCCTTGTTCCGGTTCAACTAATAAATGCCCAAAACTGGGGAGAAAAAGTGGATTACAATACGGAAACAAAATACGATGTTTATGCAAAAACCTATTATTATTCCGACGAACCTTTTCTCATAACCGACATCAGAAGCGATACGCTCTATTCAAGTATTGAAAGTTTTAATATCAAAAACCTGACGGTTTACCGCCCTTTCGATGGCAATGAATTTCTGTCGCGCAGACCGGTTGTGTTCTTTGTTCACGGAGGCGGATGGATAGACGGTTACTCTTTTTGGTACCGGTTTGCAAGCCAATCGATGGCAGCCGAAAAAGGATACATATTTGTATCAACGGATTACCGCCTGACCTCCGACTCGGTATTTATTGCCGATGAGTATTGTCCCGACCGTGCTCATTGTACCGATGCCGGACACCGCACCAAAGCCGCCTGGTATCCCGACAATATTCTTGATGTAAGAGATGCATTTGCCTGGGTCACCCGCAGCATTGATTCGCTTGGCGGCGATACCAACAATATTTTCATTTTCGGGCACTCGGCAGGCGGACATCTCGTTTCACTTCTTGCCACATCAGGCGATTATGCATCCTTACGCCCGCACATCAGGGGAGTTATCAGTTTAAGCGGGGCTTATCAAATTAAAACAATGGATATGACTCTGTTTGGCAATGCAATAGACCAGACTTTTCACGGCGGACACGAGAACAACGATGCCGAACTGGACGCAGCTTCACCAATGACTTACATCACGTCGGGCTTAACACTGCCGATTTTCCAGTTGCTGCATTGTTCCATGGATTTGCCTTCGCTGCCGGAACAAAAAATTCTGTTTACAAACCAACTGGATTACTACAATTATTACAATGAAAATGTGTTTTTTAACGGCTATTCCCATGTTTCTGAAATGACGGCAATTGAGGATATTAATTCCGAACCTTCCCAACGGATAACCCAGTTTATCGACGGGCATCTTTACCCTACGGGAATAGAAGAGAACAAGGTAAACAGCGGTTTTTTGCTCAATTTGCCAATGCCCAATCCGGACGGAACACATACGAAAATCACGTTCTCACTTAACAATTCTTCAACCGTATCCATCAATCTGACCGATGTTTCGGGAAAATGTATCAAAAAGATATATAATGGAAATCCGCAAACGGGAACCCATACGATTGACCTGCCTCTTACGGATATCCCTTCCGGAATTTATTTTATAAAGATGAAGGCGGATGATGGTGTTATAATACAGAAACTTCTTGTAAACCACTCTGTTAACTTTTAATATTTTTATTATGAAAGACAAAGTTACTTTTTATGTAAAAAAAATTTTTCGGATGTTTTTCACAACCGTTTTGCCGGTAATGCTGTTTGCATGTGTTGACGGTACATCTGTTAAGGCGCAATCTGTAAATCACTTTG
The DNA here is from genome assembly GCA_027022105.1 of Bacteroidales bacterium. GTDB lineage: Bacteria > Bacteroidota > Bacteroidia > Bacteroidales > F082 > Sulfidibacterium. Next base: position 4,960 of record JALVZH010000091.1, read on the forward strand.
CCGATTCTTTTAAGAGTATTGATTATGATTTTCCTGAAATTACCGTAAACATAAATGAGAATCCGTCGCCGGGCTTTATTTTTATCAGTAATTTCCCTCTGTCGGCAGGTGTAAATTATACCCCTTATCTGATGATACTCAAACCGGACGGAACCCCCTGGTTTTACCGTGAAATGAGTGCAGGATTGAACCTTGATTTCAAACTGCAACCCAACGGGGTATATACCTATTTCGATTATGATGCAAAGAAATTTTATGCACTGGATACAGCAACTTTTATGGTTGTTGACAGCTTTGCATGCAGCAGCAATTATACAGGCGATGAGCATGAACTTCGTATTTTGGATAACGGAAACTATTTGCTGTTGGCAAACGATATCAGGGAAATGAACCTCACCGGAATTGTTCCCGGCGGAAAACCCAATGCGCGGGTCATTAGTTTTGTGATACAGGAAATCAATCCTGACGGAGAGGTGGTTTTTGAATGGAATACCCTCGATCATTTCCAAATTACCGATGCCACCGAAGGTATCGACCTCACCGGATTTGTGGTTGACTGGGTACATTGCAACGCAATAGAAGTTGACTACGACGGGAATTTGTTGCTTTCGTCGCGCTATCTTGATGAGATAACAAAAATAGACCGGAATACGGGGGAGATAATCTGGCGCATGGGTGGCAAAATGTGCGAAAACAACCAGTTCCGGTTTATTAACGACTCCACTGCGGATTTCTTCGGATTTTCGCACCAGCATGCCATTCGCCGGCTTCCCAACGGACATATAACTTTGTTGGATAACGGCAACCTGAAAAACCCGCAATTTTCACGGGCTGTTGAATATGAATTGGATGAAGAAAACAAAACCGCAACCCTGGTGTGGCAGTTCCGTCACAACCCCGATATCTATACCAATTCAATGGGTTATGTACAGCGCCTCGAAAATGGAAATACCATTATCGGATGGGGCGAAAACGAGAATGCGGTGGCCGTTTCGGAGGTTACACCAGGCGGGGAGGTGGTATATGAAATGAGCCTTCCCGAAAAGCAGTACAGCTATCGGGCCTACAAGTTTAATATTCTGCATACCGGTATAAATGAGGCTGTTGCAAATGATGATGCTTTGGAGCTGTTTCCAAACCCTGTGCGCAATGAATTGAATATCCGCTACCGAATCGAACGTCCTGGAGATGTGTCGCTTACTGTTTATCCGGTGTCAGGGAGAATTGCTCAAGTTATCATAAATAAATACATGTCTCCGGGTTTTTACCAAATGAAAATTAACAGGGAAGACATTGAGGGAAGTGGTATTCATTATGTTCAGTTGAGAACCAGGTTCAGAAACGTTATAAAAAAAGTGATATTGCTAGAAAATTAAGACCCGTTTTTTTGGGGGAACCGGAAAGGAGGGTGAAGCTATTCTAACTCTTCCTGCACCCTTTTGTAAACCCTTTTTGACACAACAATACTAAACTCGTACAATCCCCATAATGGAATAACCACCATAATCTGGCTGAAAACATCGGGAGGAGTAATGATGGCCGAAACAATCAAAAGGATGACAAACATATACTTCCTGTTTGTTTTCATAAATTCGGGCGTTAAAACCCCGATACGTGTAAGGAAATAAACCAGAATAGGCAGCTCAAAAACCAATCCCACTGCAAAGGTTACCGAAACCACCGTGCTGATATAAGAATTAAGGGATATCTGGTTGGCAACTTCGGAACTCACATTATAAGTACCGAGAAAATTGACGGTAAGCGGTACAATAAGAAAATAGCTGAAAATAACCCCGACCAAAAAAAGTCCTGTGCTAATCAGTACGCCACCCTTGGAATATTTCCGTTCGTTTTCGTAGAGTGCGGGCTGTACAAACCGCCATATCTCCCAGAGAATGTAAGGAAAAGCCAGAATAAATCCGGCTACAATGGATATATACATATGGGTTAAAAACTGCCCCGACATTTTAATATTGATAATTTGCAGTTTTAAATCGTTTACGCAAAGTGCCTGAGAATGAAGCAGATGTCCCAGTTTGCAGAGCAGACGGTAGGTAATAAAATCGGATGAGCTGGGCGCCAATATAATCCAGTCGAAGACCAGCGTGCGGTTCATAAAGGCAAAAGCGGCAAGCACCACAACGGCAATGATTGAGCGCACAATATGCTTGCGCAGGACTTCAAGGTGGTCCCAAAACGACATCACCTTTTCCTGTTCCTCTGTTTTTTTTTTGGTTGTCTGTTCTTCCATGTTTTTCTTGAAAAACGCTGCCAAAGATACGGTAATTTTTTTTGGGTGAAGAATCTAAAAACCGTACTCTTTATAAAATTTTGCACTCTCTGAATTTACGGCTGCATTTAAATTCCTGCCTTTTTTCCATCAGGCATAAAAAAGCCCCATCCGGAGATGAGGCTTTTTGCTTTTTTTGTAACCTGTGGAATCAGGTAAAAACAATCTGGGTTCCAAGTCCGTCGCACATGGCATAGAGGTCGCCTACGGTAATAATGTCTTTTACCGTTTCGTGGAAATCCTCTTTTTTGAGTTTAAACATATCGGCAGCCAGTTTGCAGGCATAAATTTCACCACCGCCGGCTTCGATAAGTTCCAGAAATTCGTCAACCGGAGGCATATCCAGTTTTTCCATCTCCTTTTTCATCATTGCCGTAACACCCGCTTCCACGCCGGGAAGACCACCCAGCAGGGTAGGGAAGGGGAGGCCGCCCGGCATTCTCATTGCCGGATTTCCTACTGTTGCCGTATGCAGGTGATTCATGGTTTTTTTGGTAATGGCATCCAAACCGAAAAAAGTAAAAAACAGTTTGGTTTCAATACCTTCCATAACCGCTCCGTTGGCCATCACCAAGGCAGCATACACATCTTCCAATGTGCCCTTTGAGCAAATCAACAGGATTTTTTTCAAAGGATATTTTTTTTCTTCTTCAGCCATAATATTTTGTTTTGTTTAAATACAGGAAACCGGTTTCGGTACACCTGCTATTTTGGTTGCTTTTTTCAGCGGAGCACCGGGAAACAGCTGATAAAAGGTTTTTGCATCCACCACACCCGATTTTCCGATTCCGCGTATGGTAAGGCCTTCGCCGGCCGCCACTTTATCGCGGATGTATTTAATTACCTCAAAGTGTTTGTCGGTGAGTTCAATGCCTTCCTCTTTTGCAATCTCCTTTGCAATATCCTCTGTCCATTGCGATGCATCGGTGAGGTAACCCTCTTCAGTAACATCCACATTTACTCCTGCTATTGTTTTTGTTGCCATATCTCTAAATTTTTTTTAAGTGAAACATTTAATTTTTTGAATTTTTATCTGATTCTGCAATATTTTTCAAGAATGTTATCATAAAGCCGAGTCCTTTTCGCAGTTCGGGCGAATTCATGGCTCTCATGGCCTTCCACAGCGAATATTCCGGTATATCATTCACGTCCATGCTTTTATAAACCACCACTCCGTTGTTAATTGAATCGAGCATATCGGGTTGCGTCAGGTTCTTCACCGTTTCGAGGATAATCACAATGTTGTCGGCCAACAGGCGTACATCTTCGGCAGTAAAATGTTCGAGGATGTTTTCAATAATTTTAATTCCCTCTTTGGCAAAGTCAACGTAACCTTTTTCTTCGAGCATGGCCATGGTTCTCACACCGTCGAGGCCTATTTGGTGAAGAATGGGTGAAAGATCTTTAATAAGGTCGAACAGGCTCTCCAGCATGTCGAACAGTTCGTTCAGTTTATCAATGTTACGGATTACTTTCAGCAACAAAACTTTAACGGCATCACCGTCGATTTCCACACCGGCAGTATCTAACTCGGTTACAGTGGCTGCAAAAAGGTCTTTTCCTATAATTGAAAGGTCGGAGGTCAGGTCGGCAATATTCTGCCGTGCCTCACGCTGTGCCATTACCTCTTCGAGCACAATGTCGAGTTTGCGGTTCATGGCATCTATTTGTTCTTGTATATTCTTATTTTCCATAGCTTTAAGTTTTAATTAACAGGTTAAAATGCTTAAAGCTTTTTGCCGGCCATCTGCATTTCCGAATCGATGGGCATCTCTTTGCCTTTGAGCAGGATGTGCCAATAAATCCAGCGGAACAACATTTTTCCGTAGTGGTTTGTACGTGTTACTTTGAGCAAACCGAATGGTCCCAGACCCGGAAACGGGAATGAACCCGGAAGCGGTTCCGTATCGTAGTTAAAGTCGATCAAGGTACCTTTGCCGTAACCGGTTTCGATGTAGCAGTTGGCATGGCCGTCGAATTTGGCGGTAAAAGGCCTTCCTTCGATGGCACACATCAGGTTTTCTTCCAGAACTTCAGAAGCAAAATGCGCTACCGATCCGGCTTTGGATGTGGGCAGATTGGCCGCATCACCTATGATAAATATGTTTTCGAAATCGCGTGAGCGCAAAGTGTGTTTGTCGGTATATACAAAGTTCATGTCGTCGCCCAGACCACTGCGCTCAATGAGTTCGTCACCCAGATTGGTGGGGATGGAAACCAGACAGTCGAATTTTACTTCACGACCGCCGTAGTCTTTTATAACTTTGTTATCGTTATCAACTTCGGCAATGTTAAAATCGGGAACAATGTTGATGTTTTTGCTTTGCAGCAACTCTCCCAGCATTTTTGTTGCCCTCGGTTTGGTAAAGGCGCCCGGCAACGGAGTTACATACGTGATATTTACCTTGTCGCGCAAACCTCTTTCGGTAAAAAAGGCATCGGCATAAAAAACAAATTCAAGCGGTGCCACCGGACATTTGTAAGGAAGCTCGGCAATATTCACAACCAGTTCGCCACCTTCCCAGGTTTTGAAAAACTTCGACAGTGCAACGGCACCTTCTATGGTATAAAAGTCGAATATCTCTTTGTGCCACAATCTGTCTTTTAAGCCGGGCGTTTCCTCGGGTGCCGTGCGGGTTCCGGTGGCAATAATTAAAAAATCGTATTGTAAAACAACACCGTCAGCCAGCAAAACTTTGTTTTCCGCAGCCTCTATTTTTTCAATTTTCGAGTAAATCACATTCACTCCTATGGGGAAAAAGTCGTTCTTGGGTTTAATAACATCGTCCCGGGTGTATATACCAAAAGGAATGAATAAAAATCCGGGTTGATAGTAATGTGTTTTAAACTGATCCACAATGGTTATGTCCCATTCGTCTCTGGCAAGTTTTTTTCTCATTTTGTTTGCCATCATGGTACCTGCCGTACCTGCTCCTAAAATCAAAAGCTTTTTCATAAATATTATGTTTTAAAACCATCCCAAAGATATATTTATATATATTGGTATTTGAATTTGTAGATATGATATAAATCATCTATTTTTGCTCTTTTAATATTTTAGAATGAAAATAAAGAAAGATATAGTAAGTTGTAAAACATGTGTTTATCGTACTTTGCTGTTCGGATGTCTTAATGATATAGAGTATAATCTGGTAAATAACGGCAGGAAAGAGATAGAATACAAACGGGGCGAACGGATAAAATCTGAAGGTGAAGAAATTGATTCGTTCCTTTATTTGCGGAAGGGGTTGGTAAAAATATTCAAGACCGGAAATCAGGGTAAAGACCATATATTGAGTATTAATAAGCCGGGTGATTTTATAAGTCTTTTGCATATTTTTTCAAACGAAACTTATACCTATAATATAGAAGCTCTTGAAAAAACGCTTGTCTGCGAGGTGGAACTTTCCATTATTAACTACCTTATAGAGTCGAACGGCGATTTTGCAAAAACCGTTATCAAACGCATGGGCAGGATTGCCGATGAAATTATTGATAACAGGTTCAGACAGTCACAAAAACAGATTAAAGGACGGGTAGCCTCAATACTTCTGTTTTTTGCTGAACAGATATACCACAGTAATACCTTTTCACTTCCGGTAACCCGCCGCGAAATAGGAGAACTTATATCCATGACAACCGAAAATACAATCCGCACGCTTTCAGGGTTTAACAACGACGGTATTATCCGCATGGAAGGAAAAAAGGTGGAGTTGATTAATGTGGATATGCTGCGACGTATTAGTGAGAACGGATGAGAGGATGTAATATTTTTGATGTATTATGTTTGATGTATTATGTTTGATGTATTATGTTTGATGTAAGATATCCGATCAGCCAGAGGCAGACACGTGTCAGATGTATGATGTAAGAACGGGAAGCAACTGTAAATCCGGCCGTCCAAAAAAACAATAAACTTATAATTAGCCGGTTTGTAAGTTATTGGCTGTTTTTTACCCTGACCCGATTTTCAAAGAAAAAAAAATCCTGTACATTTGTCCTGTTTAATATTTGAGAATTATGTTAAAAAAAGCACAAGAAGCAGCAAAGTATATCCGTGAACAGGGTATTTATCAATCAGATACAGCCATAATACTGGGTACCGGACTCGGTAAACTGGCTGATGAAATTGAGGTTGATGTAAGTATTGATTATAAAAACATACCGCATTTTCCTCTTTCTACGGTGGAATTTCATTCGGGGAAGTTAATTTTCGGTACCATAGCCGGGAAAAAGGTACTTGTAATGAACGGACGTTTCCATTTTTATGAAGGATACAGCCTGAAAGAGGTTACGTTTCCCGTAAGGGTAATGAAGCTTCTCGGAGTAAAAAACCTGCTGGTATCCAATGCAGCAGGTGCCATAAACCTCTCTTTTCCGCCGGCTTCGCTTATGGTTATTGACGATCATATCAATTTTTTACCGGGCAATCCGCTTACGGGGAAAAACCATGATGAGTTTGGTCCCCGTTTTCCCGATATGAGCCGTCCTTACGATCCTGAGTTTATCGGGATATTGGAAGAAATTGCTGATAAAAATAACATTACTCTGAACAAAGGCGTGTATGTGGCCTGGATTGGCCCCAGCTTAGAGACGAGGGCCGAATATCGTTTTATTAAAACCATGGGTGCCGATGTGGTAGGTATGTCAACCGTCCCCGAGGTAATTGTTGCCAACCATCAGGGTATGCGTGTGGCTGCCGTTTCGGTAATCACGGATTTGTGCGATCCCGACAACCTGAAACCGGTGGATATCAACGATATATTGCGCAATGCCGCTATTGCCGAAAAGGATCTTGTTCTGCTTTTTACCGAACTGATAAAAAGATTGTAACTGCTGTTAAAACATATATTTTGATAACTTAGAAACCATAACCCGATGAAATACAGTGAAAAAACACTTCCGAAATTACTCGAAGAAAGTTTCCGTAAATATGGAGACAGGCCTGCCCTCGGCACGGTGGGTAAAGAGATTCTTACCTATAGTGATTTGAAGAATAAAATCGATTCCATTGTAACTCTGCTGGAATCATTGGACATTGAAAAAGGCAACAAGGTTGCTATCCTGAGCAACAATATGCCCCACTGGGGAGTGACCTATTTTGCCATTCTTACCTTAGGAGCTGTTGCTGTACCGTTGCTTCCCGACTTCAGTACCAACGAAATTGTTAATATTTTGAATCATTCGGAATCGAAAGCTATTTTTGTATCGAAGAACCTGCTTCCCAAACTGCCCGAAACGGGAATGGAATTCATCAATCAGGTCATTTC
>JALVZH010000092.1 GCA_027022105.1 Bacteroidales bacterium
GCAGGTGGGTTGCAAAATGCGATGTCTTTTCTGCATGACGGGAAAACAGGGTTTTCAGGCCAACCTTACGGCCAACGAAATACTGAACCAGCTTCGCAGTTTGCCTCAATGGCAGGAGGTAACCAACTTTGTGTATATGGGTATGGGTGAGCCCATGGACAATCTCGACGAAGTATTGAAAAGTCTTGAAATACTGACCGCCCAATGGGGTTTCGGTTTCAGTCCCAAAAGAATTACCGTTTCCACCATCGGCATTGTGCCTGCCATGAGGCGCTTTCTCAACGAAAGCCGCTGTCATCTTGCTGTCAGTCTGCACACACCTTTTGAAAAGGAGCGCCGGATGCTTATGCCGGTGAGCCAGAAATATTCCATCGAGGAGATAATGAAAGAGCTGAAAAAGCATGATTTCGACCGGCAGCGCAGAATATCGTTTGAGTACATCGTATTCAAAAATCTGAACGACACGCAGCGTCATGTGAAGGAGTTGGCACGGCTGCTCAACGGACTGAAATGCCGTATCAACCTGATTCGCTTTCACCGCATCCCCGGCAGTCCGCTGGAATCTACCGATGAAGAACGGCTGCAGGCTTTTAAAGATGCGCTGAATGCCAAAGGAATTGTCACCACCATCAGAGCTTCGCGGGGACAGGATATTGATGCTGCCTGCGGATTGCTCTCAACCCGTGAACTGGTAAAAATGAAAGTACAACCATTAAAAAACGATTCAGTATGATAATTGTAGCCGGAGCAGGACCGAGAACGGAAAAGTACCGTGCGAACAAACCGGAATATTGCTACCATTGCGGAAATACGAGCCGGTGGATTCTTCGGAAAACACGCTATTTCGTTACTCTTTTTTTCCTTCCGGTGGTACCCTTTAAAACCGAATATAGCTATTCGTGCCCCGTTTGCGGCAACACAATTGAACTGACAAAAGAAGAGTTTGAAGAAAAAGTACGGAATGCGGAAAGGTTATAATTCCGGTGGGCTTACCATAAAACAGGGAAAACAATTAAAAACCGACCACATATATTGTTGCTGTTGCCAAGCTTGAATGGATAAAAAACTTTTAAGTATTAAATAAGCAAATGGGGATGTCCTGAAAGGGCCAAATATTCTTAGCACCGTACGCAGTGCGGCGCGAATGGATGAAATAAAAAAGGTTTTGGCGGGTTCTGAGTTAGCCGACAGGAAAGACTATGGGAAGGGGCTAACGAAGAATCTGCAATGGATTTAACCACATTTATGTTGATCTGAGGCAAAATGTAAATGTGAAAGAGATTCCTCTCCGACTGAGGCGGTTCGGAACGTGACAAAACCGGTACCCTTGTATTTTAAAATTAAGTTTTGTTTTCCTGCTGCTTCGTTTAATTCTTTTATCTTTACAGGCAAAAAACAAACATTTAAAAAAAGAAAAAAACAATGAACTATTTATTTAAAAAAGAGGTTTATATCCAAAGGCGAAACCGCCTGAAACAATTACTCGGCTCGGGGATTGCCCTGTTTCCGGGAAATGTGGACGCAGCATTTAACTACCCTGCAAATCAGTATCATTTCAGACAGGACAGCAGCTTTCTCTATTTTTTCGGGCTCGACCATGCAGGTTTTGCAGGCGTTATAGATGTTGACAACAACAAAGATATCCTCTTTGGCAACGACGTTGATATAGACGACATTATCTGGATGGGTGAACAACCGCTTGTAAAAGAACTGGCTGCCGAAACAGGTGTCGAAAACAGTGCTCCGTACAACGACCTTCACTCATATATTGCTGGCGCAATTAAAGAGGGACGGAAAGTGCATTTTCTGCCGCCTTACAGGGGTGAAACCTTTATTGAACTCTCGGAATTGTTGAACATCCCCGTGAAAGAGGTGAAAAACAATGCATCCGTCAATTTGATAAAAGCGGTTGTGGCGCTGCGTGAAATAAAAGACGAATATGAGGTAGCCGAAATTGAAAAAGCGGTAGCCACGGCTTATGAAATGCATACTACATCCATGCGTATGGCCATGCCGGGAGTAAAAGAGCAGAAAATTGCCGGTACCATCGAAGGGATTTCGCTGGCCAACGGCGGGCCCGTGTCGTTTCCCATCATCCTGAGCATGGACGGACAAACCCTGCACAACCACTATCACGGTAATATTTTGCAAAAAGGCAGAATGATGGTTACCGATGCCGGTGCCGAAACGGAAATGCACTATGCCAGCGACATTACACGAACCGTTCCCGTGGGTGGAAAATTCGACAACCGCCAGGCCGAAATCTATCAAATTGTGTTGGATGCCAACATAAATGCCATTAAAACCGTAAAACCCGGGATTAAATACCGTGACGTGCATTTTCTTGCGGCAAGAACCATTGTGGACGGGCTGAAAAATGCAGGCCTGATGAAAGGCGACACCGACGCCGCAGTGGAAGCCGGTGCACATACGCTGTTTATGCCCCACGGACTGGGCCACATGATGGGCCTCGATGTTCATGATATGGAAGGACTGGGCGAAGACTATGTAGGATACGATGAAGAGACCAGGCGGTCAACCGAATTCGGGACAGCTTACCTGCGCCTGGCAAAAGCCCTTAAACCAGGATTTGTCCTGACCGTAGAGCCGGGAATCTATTTTATCCCCGCATTGATTGACAAATTTAAAAGCGAAGGCCGTTTTACCGATTTTGTTCATTACGACAAACTGGAATCTTATAAAGACTTCGGCGGCATCCGCATTGAAGACGACGTGCTGGTGACCGAAAACGGAAACAAAGTCCTTGGAAAACCCATTCCGAAAACCATTAAAGAGGTGGAAGAGGTGATGAGCCGGCCGCTGGTTTAGAGTTAATATTCAGAACTTTAACAAAACACAAAAGGCGACTTTTCAGTCGCCTTTTGTGTACGTAAAAAAACTAACCATCCTTTCAATTATGAAAAAGAAGTTTTCTTTTATTTGACTACTTTAAGCATTCACCGGTTGCATATTTAAGCAATCTCTTCAAGAGAAAATTACAAACTGATAGTATTTTACATCTCATTGCATTTTTTTAAAGATATACCTTATTCAAAGATTGGTAATAAACTTTTGTTTTTGTGTTAATATTTGTTTTGGTCAGTAAGAAAATGGTATATAACAAAATGGAAAATGCTGTTGCGAATAATTATAAGTTATTTTTCTATATTTTCTTATTGTTATTTGTTTTGAGGCATACTGACAATTATCAATCGAATTTGGTTACAATAATATTTTTCCCAATTTTGCTGTTACCACAATTTATTGGTGGCTTTTTAATGTCATATACAAGGTTAAAAATAAGTTTTTTTTCATCAATTTTATTTCATTCATTGATTAACTTAGTTATATATTTACCTCAGTTCTGGCTGGGTATTTTGGAATAAAATAGCAAAAACAAATTCGATGGACTATTCCATCGGCCACATTTACAACCGTTTATACAACTGTCAACGCCGGAATCCCTACCCCGCAACCCGCCTGCACCCGCCTCAGACGGATTAACCCGGCAGCAGCCGACTCACAACACTACCCCGCGTCCCAATTCCGAGCCATCGAAAGGCAGGCCGGGCGGGGTGGAATGGCGTGGGAATCTCATTCTTGTGCTTCTTCACTAATGATAAATATAATCGCCGTTTTTAACATTTTCGCTACCTTAGCGCCGGCGACGGATTGTTTGCCGGTTATGTTAAAAACGGATGGAAAATAATAGGATATTACACAGATGATGATACTGTTTATTTTGGTATGTCAAATAATGTTACTATTGTTCCCGCAGAAGATAATGCTTTGCTTGATTTGAGTACATGGTATGATTTGATGGGGTATGGGGGTGATGATGGGTTAACATTATCAGAAACCGGAACAATGGCAACAATTATTAACTATGTGATTCAGGGAAAAAAGTGGCTGTTAGAGTATGG
>JALVZH010000093.1:0-8855 GCA_027022105.1 Bacteroidales bacterium
ATGTAATCCTGTTTATTTATTTTCAATAACTCATCAATCATTATGTTGTCCGGATTCTCGGATTTTAGTTTCTTAAATTCTTCTCTTCCTTCTTTTTCTTTTCCGATTAAAACTAATGAAAATGCTCTATTAAGTCTGTTTGCTTCTAAATCCTGTTTATTATCCGGATTAGAAATTCTTTGATCTAATATTTCAATGCTTTTTTCGTAATAGGTCTTTGCCTTTAAAGTATCTCCCAAAAAGTCGTACAGCATTCCGGCAAACGTCCATCCTTCTGCAAAGTCCGGTTTTTTCTTAATTACAAGTTCACTTTCTTTTAAAGCAGAGTTATAATCTTTTCGGGATAGAAAAATTGCAGCCTTGTTCGAATGTGGTAAGTAATAGCTACTGTCTGATTTTATAGCTTGGTCATAGTAAATGAGTGCACTGTCATATTCACCGATTTGATAATATTTAATCGCTTTATTATTTAGCTCTATTGCTTTTGGATTGTACCCGGCCTTTTCCGTCTGACTTGTGCAGGAAAAGAGAATTATTAATACCGAAAGAGATGTTATAAAATTTTTCATTTCGTTTCATTTATAATTTCATACAGTATTTCGTATCAGTCACTTAAGTCTTAGTTAGATTATTGGACACTAATATGGGTGGTATGTTTTTTTTAATCACCAATCTTGAAAATCTTCCTAAATTTTTTCTCCATTATTTTCTTTCTATAATTTAATATAAATATTGGCAAGAACATTAATAATAGGAGAATGTTAATTATTAAAATAATTTCTGTTTCAATCTTTTGATGCTGTGTTAATAATATTCCATTGACAATAATAAATGCTAAAATCGGCAAAATTCGAACCCATAAATATCCGAACCAAATAGGTTTTATTTTGTAAGATAATTTTGTTTTTGATTTGTTTTTTGCTTTGAAATCCCCTTGAATAATGTATGGTATTGGGAAAAAAGAAGAATTAATTGTCAATTGAAAACTTGAATTATCAAAGTCACCATAAAAATCTTTTTTTGTTTGTCCGAAAAGTGTAAATATAAAAAATGGTGTTCCTTTAATCTTCGCATTTCCAATTTTTGTATGATTTTTCAATTTGTTCTTAAAGTCTGATATGCTTAATTCCGATGTCATTTTAGTCTTAGTCTATGTGTTTTTGTATTATTTCATTAGTTTTTGCCATAAATTATTCTATCATCTTTAAACAACCCAAAAGTATAAAATTTCACATAATCTGCTCATCTCAAACTGTCACCCCCAAGGCTTTACCCGTATCACCTTCCCGCTTGCGGTTCTTTTAAATGCAGGGATAAAATATGTTTCTTTGGGTATTTCGTTGCGGTTCAGAATCCCTTCCATAGCCTTTTTGAGGTCGCCGGTACGCTTTTCCGGCCAGGGTTCCGACTCGATAACCAACACAGGAACCTCACCGTAACGCTCGTGCGGCTTGGCGGTTACATAAAAGGGTGTTTTTATGAGCGGCTCAATTTTTTGTTCCAGAATTTCGGGAAACAGTTTAATACCCCCGCTGTTGATTACATTGTCTTTCCTGCCCCGTACGGTAAAGCCGCCTTTGTTGTCGAATGTAACCACATCGTTTGTTTCAAGGCCGTAAATTCCCAATGCCGGCGCGGTAATTTTCAAACATCCGCCGGCACTCTCTTCAAGTGTAACCCCTTTCAACGGGTAAAACGCCCGTGTAGCATTCTTTCCGTTAACTTTTCTCAGGGCTATATGGCTCATGGTTTCGGTCATGCCGTACGAGTGCCATACATCGGTTTGTAATTCTTTTATTTTTTCTTCCAGCGATTGCGGTATGGGCCCGCCACCCAGCAGAATATTGTGAATGCCGCCGGCAAATGCCCTTCCCTCTTCTGTTTGCAGCAGGGCATCAAGCTGTGCAGGTGTAAACGATGCAAAATCGAGCTCAGGGGGCGTAAATTTACTGAAAGGATAACCCGAAGGCTCAATGCAATAGAGGTCGAAACGGCCGGCAATGCTGCGCACCACCAGCATTTTTGCCGCGATGTATTTTGCCGGCAGTGCCAGCAACACTTTGCTCCCGGGCTGCAACCCGAAAAAATCAATGCTGAGGCGGGCGCTGACTTCCATAAACTTTTTTTGCAACTCAATGGTTTTAGGTGTTCCGGTTGAGCCCGAGGTTGTTGCCGTAACGGTTTCCTTCTGCGAGTACCAGTCTATAAGGAAATACATCAAATCCTTTTTCCACGGGGCCGGCGACCAATTGTCGCGCAAATGGGTGTAAGCATACTGCAGCATCCACTCTTTATCAAAGCTGTTGAAATTCAGTCGCAATATGGCTTTCTTTTGCTGAGTCATCTTGTTATTCCATAATGGTTGTCGTATCCCACTGTTTCTCCGGGTCGTACCACAGGTGTGCATCTTTAATGGTCAGGGGTGAAGGGATGTTGTTGGTAAACAGTTGTCCGGTACCAAGTCCCTGAGGGAAGGGAGTTTCCCATTGATAAATCCATTGTGCCAATGCATTAAGCCCGATGTTGCCTTCTAAGGCCGAGGTGAGCCACCAGCCCGTGTTTCGCTGTTCGGCGGCGGCAATAAATTGCCTGCTCATGCCGAAACCGCCGATAAGGGAAGGTTTCAACACAATATACTGCGGTTTTATGGTATCCAGCATGTTGGCAATATCTTCCGCCGACTTCCTGCCGATAAGCTCTTCGTCCAAAGCAACGGCAACAGGCGTGTTTTCGCAAAGTTTTGCCATCTCTTCCCACCGGTCCGGGCGGATGGGTTGCTCTATGGAATGAATCTTAAACGCTGCCAGCCGTTCCAGTTTTTCCGGAGCATCCGCCGGAGAAAAAGCGCCGTTGGCATCCACCCGCAATTCCAGTTCGTCTGCATCAAATTCATTGCGTATCGCCTGCAAAAGTTCCATTTCATCTTCAAAATCAATGGCGCCTATCTTTAGTTTGATACAACGGAATCCCGCCTTTATCTTATCCCTGATTTGCTTTTTCATGGTTTCTTTATCACCCATCCAAATGAGGCCGTTAATGGGAATCCCCTTCCGTCCCGCTGTAAAATCGGAAGGGAAAAGACGACGGATACCGCCCCTCTGAAAATCGAGCATGGCCGTTTCCAGCCCGAATTTTATGGAAGGATAATCGTCCAGTTCGTGCTGTATCAGGTTGTTGAAATATCCGATGTTGTTGCACACTGTTTTCAGTTTTTGCTCATAGGTATCCCACGGGTCTATACTCAACCCTTTTATTGTGCTGCACTCGCCAATCCCCTTAATTTCAGGATTTTCGCTATCCCAAACAACAAGGTAGTACGATGTTTTTCGATGCAAAACACCCCGCGATGTTCCCGCCGGTTTTTTAAAATTCAGCACATGTTTTTTATAGGTAGCCTGTAGCATATTCTCTTTTTGCCGGTAAAAATAATTAATAAAAACCGTTTCCGCTGTTATTTTACGAACGAAGTTGTTTTCCGGTTTAATTATTATTTGGGCGGCCGGGTTTATAGTTGCATACCTTCAGGTATCGCAATCTACGGGCTTGCAGTTGCATACCGACAGGCATCGCAATCTGCTTGCAGTTGCATGCCTTCGGCATCGCAATCTGCTGTCCGCTTGTAGTCCTCACCGGCAGGGCTGTTCGGCTAATGTGCGGCTGCGGGGTCTTCGCTCGCCGCTCAGCCTCCTCGCCGCAAGCCTCACAAGCCCTGCCGGCTGCGGGCTACCGCTCCCATCCCTGCCGCATTTTCATTCTTAATTCTTACATCTTACATCGGACATCTGACACGTGTCCGCCGAAGGCTGATCAATTCCCCCCTTAGTCCCAATTCCGATCCGCCTTAGGCGGAGTGGAAATCTTATACTTGTGTTTCTTATAATTAAAATCCGGATGGGAATTCATTCCTTGCAACCGGTTTTGTCACGATTTTTGCCTTTTGAGGGCAAAAATCCTGCCAAAACCTGACTCTTTTTCCCTTTCCTTTCCTTTCCTTTCCGCACCGCACTCCGCAAAGCTTCGTACGGTGCTAAATATATACCGCCCTTTCAGGGCTAGCCCATCCCTGCCGCAACTTCCCGTTCTTAATTCTAACATCTTACATCGGATATTTGACACGTGTCCGCCGAAGGCTGATCAATTCCTCCCTTAGTACCAATTCCGATCCGCCTAAGGCGGAGTGGGAATATGGTTTCATGGTCTTCCAACCCACACCTCTAAACCCTCATAATTCAGACCCGCCTTAGGCGGGGAAGAATCTCCCCTCGTGCTTCTTTTCCAATTGTACATACGGTACGGACATCATTCGGGGATTCATCGGGCGCTCCGGCCCTTTTGCTCACCTGTCAGCACCCTCTGAATTACGAGGTGGAGTGTATGTTATGCTTTCCCACCCCACTTGCTCATTGAGCATTTAGCGTTGAATATTGCTCATTTCAAATTTTTTCTAAAATACTTAATTCTTCATTCTTCAATAAATCGAAATTCGTTCAGACAGAGGCAGACACGTATTCGTTAATCGGTGTTCGTTATTTAATTATCCTTCCCAACTTTCCCCTTTCCCCGATATCATCCTTTCGGGTCTCCACCCGCATTTCCTGCCTCGACCTGAAAGGATATTCCAACGCCACTCCTCCCGTCCCGATTCATATGCATCGTCAGGCCGGCTATGCGGGTCGGAATGGTGTGGGAATCTCATGCTTGTGCCACCCAACCCACACCTCTAAACCCTCATAATTCAGACCCGCCTTAAGCGGGGAAGAATCTCTCCTCGTGCTTCTCTTCCAATTCAACATACGGCATGGACTTCATTCGGAGATTCATCGGGCACGCTTGCCCTTATACCTATCTGTAAGTGCCCTCTGAATTGCCGGGTATGGTATATGTTATGTTTTCCAACCCGCGTCCCTATTCCGACCCGCCTTAGGCGGATTGAACGCTGATTTGCGGGTTGGCTCCCGTTAGGTTGAAAAAATCATATCAGAAAAACAACAACACTCCAACACTCCATTACTCCAATCATCCGGTTAACCCTGATAGTTTATATTGATTCTTTACATTAATGCATATAATTTTGAAACATATTTAATCCAAATTAAAATCCAAAAAAATGAAAAAATTAATTTTACCTGCAGTTTTTATTTCCCTGCTGTTTTCAGGATGTTTTTTGTTAGACACTAATGACGTTACTACAAAATGTAAAGTAAATAAAATCGTGTCTTCCGACAACACCGCTCAGTTTGTTTTTTCCGATGACGGTCTCCTTACGGAGATAAACAATACAAATACCTGGAACGTTAGAATTGAGTATGATCCCATTAAGAGGATTAAAAAGGTTGAATATTATAACAGAAATGCTGATACGCTTGATTTTTACAGTGCAATGGGTTGGATAAATGATTTGCTTGTTACGGTTGGTTCTTATGAATATCAGAACGGTACCTGGGTAATGACCTCAAAAACGGATTATACGTTGAATAATGACGGCGACATTATTAAAGCCGAGTACATGGAAAAACTCAACAGCGACTGGCAGGTGACCAGCTATACCGATTATACCATTACCAACGGGAATACGGTTAAAGCGGAAACATACGTAATCAATAACGGTACCTTTGAAAAACGTTATATCACCACATACGAATACGATAACAAAGCCAATGCATTAAGCGATATCTCATTACAATCGGTATCGGAAATTACACAGTATTTGTGGTTTGGCAAGAACAATCCTGTAAAGATAGAAACCGTTGATAATCAGTCTGGAAGCATGATATATTCCGCTACTTTCGAATATCAATACAATTCGGACGACCTGCCCGTTTCATATACCCGTAATGATGTATTGGCCAGTGGAAATACGCAGGTTTACACGGTTTCGTCTATCGAATATACCTGTGAATAATTTTTGCTGAGATCCTTTAATCAAGCGACTGATTAAGAGAGAAGTGGAAGTGGCTTCCTGCAGCGCTTGGTAATCCCGGAATGGGGTCGAAACCATAGGCCCAGTCGAGGCCGAGCATACCGAACATGGGCAGGAACACACGTACCCCTACACCGGCGGCACGTTTAACGTCGAACGGGTCGAAAGTCTCTACCCCCAGCCATGAATTACCGGCTTCGAAAAATGCCTGTGCATAAATGGTTGAACTGGGGTTAAGCGACAGCGGGTAACGCAGCTCTATGGTATATCTCGTAAAGATAGTTCCGCCAATGTTATGGTTCTTGTAATAAAGCGGTGTTACCGTTTCGTTGGCATATCCTCTCATGCCTACAATCTCACGGCCGTCATAGTTGTTGTATCCCGATAGTCCGTCACCTCCGAGATAAAACCGTTCGAAGGGGGTAGCTCCCAGCTCCGAATTGTACATGCCGAGGAATCCAAAACGGAAACGGCTTGCCAGTACCAGTTTATCCATTACTTCGAAATACCAGTATGCTTTAAGCTTCCATTTATGATATTCTATCCACTTGTATTTGTCGTTGTCTCCTAACTGGCTGTAATCCTTGTCGGAGAAAAGCGAGTAGGGGGGGGTCAGTTCCAGCGAAAGGGCAATATCGGAACCGTTTCTCGGGAAAATCGGCCGGTTAATGGAGTTTCTTCCAAGGATAATTTCATAGCTCAGGTTGTTGTATTTTCCGTTGCCGTTTCCAACATAAAAAATGGTAGCGTAGTTGGTCAGGTCGTAAAGTTGTATGTTTACAGCCTGGTACAATGTAAAGTAATCATCGGGCCATTTCAGCCGTTTTCCAAGTCCTACCGTTATACCATTGGTAACAAAGCGTGCCCGGTTGGTATCCGTTTTGGGTAATCCGTTTGAGAAAATGGAATGGTAATATGAAACCGTCAGGGAATTGGGCTTTTTGCCTCCAAGCCAGGGTTCGGTAAACGATGCACTCCAGCTCATGTAATCGGCGCCGTAAGTCTGGAACCGCAACGCCAGTTTCTGCCCGTCTCCCGAAGGAACCGGTTTCCATGCATCTTTGCGGAAGACATTCCTAAGCGAGAAATTATTAAAGCTGAGTCCCAGCGTTCCAATGATTCTGCCATAACCCCAGCCGCCGGAAAGCTCTATCTGGTCGGCGGAAGCCTCCTCAACATTATAAGCAATGTCAACGGTACCGTCAGCCGGATTGGGATTTACCCCCGGGTTTATGGTTTCGGCATTAAAATACCTCAGGTTGGCCAGCTCGCGGGTAGAACGGATAATATCGGAACGGCTGAACAACTGTCCGGGACGTGTTCTTAATTCTCTGATAACCACATGATCGTTGGTTTTTGTATTGCCTTTTACGGTAACTTTGTTAATACGCGCCTGCTTTCCTTCGTGAATTCTGATTTCCATATCAATGGAATCATTTTCCACGTTAACTTCTACAGGAGTGGCGTTGAAAAAGAGGTATCCGTTATCCATGTAAAGGCTGCTCACATCAAAACCGTTGGGGTTGTAATTGAGGTTTGTTTCCAACAACTCTTTATTATAAACATCTCCTTTTTGAATTCCCAGAACCGTGCTCAGGAATTTTGAAGTATAAATGGTATTTCCCACCCATTTTATGTTTCGGAAGTAATACTTATCGCCCTCCTCAAGATAAATGTCAATGCCGATGTTCTTTTTATCAATCCGGTAAATGGAATCTTTTATTATGTGGGCGTCACGGTAACCTTTTTTATTGTATTTGGCAACAATTTTATTGAGGTCGTCCTTGTATTCCGATTCAAGGTATTTGGATGCTTTAAAAACATTGATTTTGTAATTATCTTTGTAATATTTAACAAGGTCTTCGGCAAGTTTGTTAAACCGGAAAGTTATGGCGTCGCCCACTACATTTACAACGAGCGGACCCAGACTGTCAAGCGGATTGAAATGGCCTCTCGGCTTGGTTTCTTTCATGGCTTTTAGTACCTGATCGTCACTTAACACCTTGTTGCCGTAAATATTAATCTCACCGATTTTAACTTTGCTGTTCTTTTTTATGTTAATCTGAAGGTCTTTAAAATTTTCTAAGTTGTGGCGTCCTTTGCTTTTTTTCTCCACAATATTCACCTCGGCGCTTAGATAGCCTTTGTCGGCATAAAAGTCTTTAATAATTTGTGTGGTGCGCATAATGAGGTGGTTGGTAATTACATCTCCACGGGTAAGTTTTATCTTTTCGCGGATGTCGTCGGCTTCGGTTTTTTTAATTCCTGTAAACGAGAACTTATTGAGTCTGGGTCGCTCTTTCAGGTCAATGTTCAGAAATATTGTATTGCCAGTGGTTTTTGTTGCGGTAATTGAAATATTGTCGAACAAACCCTGATCCCACAGATTTCTGATAGCAGATGTAATTTCATCACCCGGCACTCTGATCTTTTTCCCGACTTCCAGGTCGGTAAGCATGATGATCACATTTTTATCGAGATACTGTACCCCCGACACGGTAATTCCGCCAAGTGTATATTCTTTCGGTTTTGCGTAGTTTATGGTTGATAAATCGCTGTTCAGGCTTATTTGTGCATTGGATGTTGAGGGCACAAGAAGAAATGCGGTAATAACAAACAGTAATAATTTTCTCATGCTAACCCTTTGCTTCATCACTTTCAATATTTTTAATTTGTTCGCTGGTCATGCCGAAACGTCTTTCACGATGTTGGTATTCAATAATGGCTTTATACAGGTCTTCTTTGCCGAAATCGGGCCACAGGACATCGGTGAAATAGAGTTCGGTATAGGCTATTTGGTAAAGAAGGTAATTGCTGATTCTTTGTTCCCCGCTGGTTCTGATTAAAAGTTCGGGGTCGGGCATACCGGCAGTATTCAGATATTGCGAAAACTTTTCTTCCGTCAGCTCTTCGGGTTTTATTTTTCCCTGCTGTT
>JALVZH010000093.1:8865-12473 GCA_027022105.1 Bacteroidales bacterium
TAACGATTTCCCAGCGTGAGCTGTAGCTCAAAGCCAGGGTTAAAACCATTCGGTCGTTGTGGCCGGTTTTTTCCATGGTGTCGAGCAGGCGCTTTTTATTTTCTCCGGGAAGACTGTCAATATCACCAATGGCATTTAACCGGATGTTGTTTTTGTTCAGTGTCGGAATCTCTTTTTCAATGGTTTCCACAAACAACTGCATCAGGGCATCCACTTCGTCTTTTGGCCGGTTCCAGTTTTCGGTGGAAAAAGTGTAAAGTGTGAGGTATTTAATGCCGATTTCTGCCGAAGCTTCGGCAACTTCGCGCACAGCATCAACCCCTTTATGATGCCCGAAAACACGCTCGTGCCCCTGTTTCATGGCCCACCTGCCGTTGCCATCCATAATAATGGCAATGTGTTTGGGAAGTTTCTTTTTATCTATTTTACCGGTTATATTCATTTACCACTTTGTCGTATTACACTTTTTTCTTCCGATGAGGTCAAATTTATATGTTATGCTGATTCCCGTAAAGTTATACCAGTCAAAATTTTTATCGTTACCGCGTTGTACGTACGGTTTATGGCTCATGGTGGGATCCGAAAGGATTTGTGCCGTATTGTCCGGATCAATAGTTGAGCCGTCTATGTAGTAAGTCGTACTTACATCATCAATGTAATCGGTAAAGGCTTTGCGCATGCCCCATTCAAACCCCAGTCCCAGTTTTTCGGTCAGGCTGTATTTAAACCCGAATCCGAAAGTAAAAGCAAGACTCCATTTTTTATAGGGTTTTCGTCCGTCGAAACCCACATTTTGTCCCTCGGTACCGAGTGAGCGCAAATCAGCGCCGCTTAATGATTTGGGATTGTAGAAAAACAGGGAAAATCCCCCCATTATGTAAGGTGTAAAGTAGTTTCTTTTGCTGCCTGTGTAGTATTCCCAAAAGTTGAATTCACCGGTAAAGGATATGTCGTTAATTATTGTTAAAAAGCTAAGGTTGCGGTTGGAAACTACCTTGGTTTTGGTGTCATCGCCCGTAACTTTGCCTCTGCTCCACGATAATCTCATGGCAATTCGGGGATTGAGGTTCAGCCGTGCAAGAGCTCCGTATGCCGGTTTTGTTCCGTAAAAATGAAGTGCCGGATTGATGTCTCCGATGTAATAGGAACCACCGCCAAACCCGCCTATTTCAAGGGTTCTTTGTGCAGAGGCCGAAGAGAATCCCAATCCGGTAATCATTAAAATTGCAATCAGCTTTTTCCCGATAGACATTTTGCCTTTACTAAAATTTCTTTCCATTTTAAATTTGAGCGCCAAAAATAGGACTTTTTTACTTACATTTTTTATTGCTTCGCTAATACAAACTCAGGATATTAGTTTCTATTGTCAACACCCCACAAAAGTTTCTCGCGAATGGTTGAAAAGAAGTCGCGACCTGGCATTTTCACCAGATTAATCTTGAAATCCTCTTTACGGACAACAATTTCTTCGTTTTTATTAATGGTAGAATGCCGCGAATCCATAGTTAACAAAAACTTCTCTTCTCTTCCCTCTATTTTTATCCTGATAATGCTTTTGTCAGGTATAACGATGGGACGTACCGTTAAATTGTGGGAAGCAATGGGCGCAATAACAAAATTTTCGGAACCGGGTGTTACAATAGGCCCCCCGACACTCATGGAATAGGCTGTGGAGCCTGTCGGAGTGGCAATGATAAGCCCGTCGCCCCAGTAGGTGTTCAAAAACAGGTCGTCCACCCACACATGAACGGTAATGAGCGATGTAGTGTTGTTTCTGTAAAGTGTCAGGTCGTTCAGGGCGTAGTCCAGGTCGCCAAACAGACCTTCGGGCTTGGTTATTTTAAGCAGTGCTCGTTGGTCGAGTTCATATTTGCCGCTGTATAAATTATCAATGGCCAGGGCTATATCTTCTTTGGGGATGCTTGACAGAAAACCGAGCCTTCCCAGATTAATACCGAGGATGGGGATATTAAAATCGCGGACTATGGGTACGGCATCGAGGATGGTGCCGTCGCCACCCAGCGAGAATAAAAAATCGATGTCTTTGGGCAGGTTTTCGTGCGAACGGTAAAGTTTGACGGAATATTCGGTTTGAAGCATCTTTTTGATGTCGGCAAAAAGCGGAGCAAAGCAGTGAATCTCAGCCTGGCGTTTTCCAAGTTCTTCTATTAGTAACTTAATGAAGTTGATGCTTTTGGGCTCGCACTGCTTCCCGAAAATGGCTATTTTCATAATACCTGTATTATGGGACAAAAATAGGCTATTTTTAAGTTCAGCCGCAGCAGATTATAAGACAATGATCTAATGATAACGGATAGATTATCTGAAAATTTAATGTTTGTTTAATGGGTATTACGAGTGACTAAATAATTTATTCCTCAATCAGTTTTGCCTCTTTCAAAACTTTCTCAACAAAGTCTTTTTCCAAATCCAGATATTCAGTAATCTGTGAGATGGTAAATCCTGCTTTTGTAAAAAGTTTTATAACAGTCTCTTTCTGTGTCTCAATTTTCCCTAATTGTAACCCCTCATTTCTGCCTTTTTGCAGTCCTTTTTGCAGTCCTTCTTTTAATCCTTCTTCTCTCAATTGCATCGCTATGGTCATGGCTATGTCTCCTCCTTTTTCTGTTATGGTTTCTATTTCTTTGGTTATCTCTTTAAATCCTTTTTCAATATTGCTGAACAAATAGTAAAATGTTGCAGTAAAAAATTGTTCACCTGTTTCTTCATTAACTATCCTGTTTCCTCCTACAAAAATAATACGAACTTTATTCCGAAGCAAATGTTCATTAAAAATATTTTTCATCAACAACAGTGCCGTACGGGTTTTAATTTCGTTATAACGTTGCGCTATCTCTTCGTCGGTGTATTGCGAAAGATCTTCAAGGTGGTAGTCGAACGAAGGTAAAAATTGCAACAACTGTTCATCAATGCCTTCAAAATATTCTTCAAACCGCTTTTTGTCCCACTTTTCTTTTCCGTGATAAAAGATAATGGGAATAACCGGAACGGGTTTTCTTTTCTGTTTTAAATCGGCATCCCACAGTTTTATCAAATATTTTAAAAGTTGAAAGTGCGGATACTGCACCGGTTTGCTTTTGTGTTCAAAGAGCAGCACGATTTTAATCTCTTTTCTTCCTTTGTATTTGCAGGTAAACACCAAATCGGAAAAGTTCTCTTTTAGTTCTTCATCAATATAAGAGTCCTTCAGTGGAACCAAAGAATCGAAGTTAATATTCCTGACCAGTTCTTTGGGCAGGCTTCCTTTCAAAAAGGCTGTTGCTTCTTCCTTTTTTGAAAATACCTCTTTGAAGTATTTGTCGTGTGAGTTAATTGTTTTCATGGCCGGTTAGTTGGTTTACAAATGTAGAAATTTTTTTACCCCGAAAAAGTTAACCGAAAATTAATAAAAACCGTCGTTGTGTGGAATGAAAAAGTGTAGCTTTGCCGTTAAAAAATTGATTCAATGGATTATAGCCGTTTCAAGATTTTGCTCGTTGACGATGAAGAGGATATTATAGAATTCCTGACTTACAACCTCCGGAGAGAAGGATTCCGGGTCTCTTCGGCAAGAAATGGGGCCAAAGCCGTTAAAAAAGCAGTAAAAG
>JALVZH010000094.1 GCA_027022105.1 Bacteroidales bacterium
CTTAAAAGCCCTTTAAAAGTAAAAGTTTCCAATGAATCGTATGAGACCCAAATCTTACTATATAATAATGAATTCACCAATGAATCACCCTCTATTTTATAAATTTCAGTGGAATATCCGAATGTTGTTGATAGTCGCACATTCCATTGTTTGTCAGGCGAAATGAAGTTCTGTGCAAAGAGCGATAAATTCAAAAGAATCGTAAGTCCGGTAAGAATAATTTTTCGGTTCATGGTAATATATTTTTAAATTGAGATGCGCATCTTTCTAATTTGATTATACATTTATTTTGGCTATTTCCTGACGTATTTTTTCCGCTAATTCAAAACTTATTTTTTTATCCGGTCTGTTATTTCCAAAGGTAAATATCTTTCTTAATATATCATAAATACCGGGAAACACTGCGATAAATCTATCTTTAATTGATTTACAAGGCAGAATGTGAATATGACTGTGAAAGATTGATTGTCCCGCTTCTCTGTTTACAGCAGTCCATATTCTTATTCCGTTACAATTGTAGGCTTTTTGCATGGATTTACTTATTACAGTAACAACTTCAAGGAGTTCATTTCCATTTTCTTTGGGTGTTTCCAATAAATTTTCAAAATGCATTTTCGGTATGATTAAACATATTGCTCCGGCACTTGTCCTTCTATATTTATCAGTTAAAACAATAAAATTATCAGTTTCAAAAACAACTTCATCATCATTTCTATTGTTATTAATTATTTGGCAAAATTTACATTCACTCATTATCTTAATTTCTTTAAGGTGCTTTCAGTTAAAACGAATGTATCCATACCAGAACCATTTATATCAGTATTAAAAAGCGACTTTATTCCATTTATTTGATATGTATCGTCATTTTTTTAAATAATTTTTTATTTGTTACAAATATAATAAAAATACCGGAGAAGCTGTGTATTAACCGGTGCAATAATGTTTTATGTAATATTTTGATATAAGATATCCGATCAACCGGATGCAGACACGTGTAAGATGTAAGATTTTAGAATTATTAGTAACAATTTTTTCCAACCTGACGGGAGCCGACCCTCAAATCAACGTTCAGCCCGTCAGGTTAACGGGAAGTTGCGTCAGGGTTTCTCAACGATACCGAAGTTCTTTTTGCCGTCGATTTTTATGGTTAACGGTTTGTCGAACCGCACGTGACGCAATACATCATTCTCAAAAACAGCAGGTTGGCTATCCAGGAAAGCGATATCATAATAGCCGTCGTTATTGAAAGGGTTAACGGTAAAATAGCCCACCCTGAACGAGGTAAGGTTCTGAAAAAAGTGGGTTCCCTGGCTCGGGTCGATGCGGTAATTCTCCAGCCCCGACTCCACAATCAGGCGTGCAGCCGATATTTGCGGCCATTTTACCGGAACGCCGAGCCACGGGTCGCTGGAACCCCAACGCCCGGGGCCGATTAGTATGTAGTTTCTTCCTTCGTCAAGAAACTTCTCATTGAGTTCGCCTATCATTGCAGCGGTTTCGCCATTGCGCGCGGCATCGAATGTCTGAGGTTTTACATACACAACATCGGTAATATTTTTCACGATACCGTTGCCGAGGGCAGAATGAGAAATTATCAGCGTTTTCTCCTTCACCGTTTTTTGCGGATCAAGATTAACACTCTCCTCTTTCAGGGCAATGGGTCTGATTTGAAGCAGATTAAACTTAATATTTTTTCCTTTCGGAACATTCAAATCCACCACAAACTCTATCTCCACCGGTTTATCCATCTCCTTTTGTCCGAGGGTGAGCACCTTGTGCAGAATTTCGGCCAACGGAAAAAGATTGTGTTTGAGGACGGGGGCAAAAGTGATGAGCTTCTTCCCATCGTACTGGTAGCCGTCGCGCAACACATTGTTTTGCAAATCGAAGGTGGAAACTATTTTTCTGATGCTGTTGTCTTTTTCGGCCTCTCTTACAGGCAGTTTGATAATATTTATACCGTCGTCGGGGTCAATTCTGAAATCTTCGGGATTAAGGCTTAGTGCATAAAAATACTTTTGGGTTTCGCGCAATGCCATTTGCGGTGTTGCCGTTTGCATCACACGCTTGGGATGCACCGGCGAGAACCTTAGTGCCAGTCCGCCTTCCACAATATATTTCCCCAACCCCAATGCTATGCTTGCGGTACCATCTTCGGGTACCTCCGGCGGAATGGGGTAGTAATCAAGCGAGCGGGCAACACCCGAAAGCGTAGGATAAAAACGGTTGCCGTAACTGCTTCCGCACACCTCCTGTATTACAACCGACATCTTCTCTTCATCTATCACATTGGAAGTAGCCTCCATATAGGCCTTTGAATTTTTAAAAAAAGCCGAAGCATAAACACCTTTAATGCCGGCAACCACCATTTCCAGCATTTTTTTAATATCGGATGCCACATAAGGCACCATATAGGTATTATAAATACCCGCAAAAGGCTGATAATGCGAATCTTCGAGAAGGCTTGAAGAACGGATGGCAAGGGGTTTGCGAACTTTTGAAAGAACCGTCAGCAAATCCTGTTGTAACACTTCGGGTAAGCGGGCATTAACAAAACGGTCGAGAATCTCTTTATCGTCAGGTTTATCGGACAGGGCAATAGAATAGAGATTGTTTTGCTCCATGAATTCATCGAAAAAGTCGGTACCGATAACCACCGTTTTGGGAATGGTGATATCCACACCTTCAAAATGATGATACAACTTATTCCTGTTAATCATTGAATCCAGAAAAGCCAAGCCGCGCGCTTTACCACCGATGGAACCTTCGCCTATCCTTACAATACTGAAATACTCATCGAAAGAATCCCTGTTGAATTTGGCAATAACTCCCCGCGATTTTGATATCCGGAAATTGGCAATGGCATGAAATATAAAGGAACGCACCTCGTTACAGTCCTCAAAATCGTCAGCCGAAACCTGCAAAAACAGCGATGCCAGCGGGAACAGCGCCCTTGCCCGCAGCCATTTGGAAAAGTGATCGCGCGACATATGATATTCAAGCGACTTTTGCGGAACACTGAATATTTTCTCCTGCAGGTCTTTCAGGTTGTGTGCCCGTTCCACAATTTCACCCGTATCGGGGTCTTTGAACTCAAAGTCGCCGAAAGCAAAATATTTCATAATGAAGTTACGCAACTCGTAGGTAAGGGTTTTTGAATTTTTATTGATAAACCCGACCTTTAACTGCTTGGCTTTCTTTTTGTTTTCATCGTCGGATGACTGCAGCAACATGGGCAGGTGCCTGTTTTCCTCCTTTATTTTACGAAACAACCGTAACCCTGCTTCGGGATCTTTTTTCCCTTTGTAAGGATAGGTAACATCGGAAATAATTCCCAGCAGATTGTCTTTGTATTGCTCGTATAGCGCCATTGCTTTTTCATAATCGGTGGCCAGCAATATTTTGGGACGCCCCCTGGCACGCAGCATTTTCTGGTGCTCGTTCAACGCTTCCGAGATAAGCAGTTTCGACTGCTTCATGATAATTTTATAAATATTGGGCAGATAACTGGAATAGAACCGCACATTGTCTTCCACCAGAATAATGACTTGAACACCGGCTTTTTCCACGTCGTAAGCCACATTCATGCTATCCTCAATTACTTTGATAATGGCCAGCAAAAGGTCGGCATTCCCCAGCCAGCTGAACTCATAATCGAAAAGTTCCTGCCGCAACCGTTCCCTTTCCTTATTGACATCCCTTAAAAATGGTGACAGCAATACCATATGAATGCCCGGATATTTCTTTTTTATCTCCTCACTCAAAAGATAGGTGTTCTCCTCCTCCAACGAAAGCATGGTAATTACAAGGTCAACGTGTTCTTCTTCAAGGTACTTCAAAGCCTTTTCCCTGGTAGATGCTTTTAAAAAACGGGGGGGATAACGCAGGTTGAGCGAAGCATATTCGTTGAAAATCTGCTCTTCAATCCGGCCGTCCTCTTCAAGGATAAAGGCATCGTAAACGCTGGAAATAAGCAAAACGTTGTAAATCCTTTTCCGCATGAGTGACGAAAAAGCGGTATCGCTGAAATAGCTTCGTTGCAGATAAATGTCTTTCAGATCAGGTATCATAAGGATAATTTTGTACAAAAGTACCGAATATTGGAGATTGTTGAACGGTTTGGGGTGAAAGTTATGAGCGGATAAGCCAAAAATCAATAAATTTTTCGTACTTTCCGGTAACCATCTTTTATTATCTCATCGTGGTCAAAAGCGAGGGGCGGCAGATTATTAACGGGGAACCATGCGGCTTGGGAAGCATCGTCGCCGGCAACGGCATTTTGTGAATTGCCGGCCCAACCTGTAAAAGCAATGGAAATGGTTCTGTGGCGCGGGTCGCGGTCAACGGCGCTGTATGCCTTTACCTGCCTCAGGTTGTTTATCTCCAAACCGGTTTCCTCTTTCAACTCGCGCCTGACAGCCTCTTCCAGCGTCTCGTCCATGTCCACAAAACCGCCGGGAAGCGCCCATTTTCCCTCAAAGGGCGGATGTCCGCGCCGTATGAGCAAAACCTCATCGCCTGTTGCTCCTTTGCGAAAGACAACAGCATCAACAGTTACGGCAGGACGGGGGTATTTGTAGGTGTAGGGCATGGTTTTAATTCTCAATATTTATTTTCCAGTATCCGCGCGTTCCACCAATGCGAGTAATAATATTTTTTTCTTTTAATAAAGCGATATGTTTAAGCACTGCGGAAGAATTAATACCAATTTTTTTAGCTATTGTACGATAGCTTATTTTATTATTTTCAATAATTAATTCTAAAACTCTCCTTTGTCTATCAGACAAATTAATTATTTGGTCACCTATTGCACCACTTATTGCACCACCTATTGCACCACCTGTCGTTTTAGATTCAAAAGTATCCAAATAATCCTGTTCAAAAGGAAAACATATTTCAAGAAAATTTTCAGAAATTTTAAATATAGATGTATCATAAGTTTCCAGAATTCGATGAATACCGGAACCGAGTTGTTCAACTAAATCTAGATCTTTAAAAACCCTCATTAGTTCTCTATTGCGAGGCATGGAACGTCCGGCAAAAAATTCTTCTTTACTTAACCCCAAAATCAATCCTCCATAAGAAGTAATGGAAAGCCTATCAGAATAAATTTCAATAACAGGAGGCACCTCTCGCGTATAATCATTATGCACCACAGCGTTGATTAGAGCCTCCCGCAATGCCCTGCTGTTGATCATCTTATGCTCTAACCGTTTGGCTTTTCCCGTAATTTTTGTGTAAGTTTTATTTTCAATCTCAAGTTTATTGAGTACCTGTTCCGTTGCTTTAATCAACGAACAATAACCGTATTCTTCATTTTCTATTAAATCTACTTTTGTTTTTCCGGAATATTTTGCTACCTTTATGGAAACCGAGTTAACATCGGCAAGCAAATATGCCACATAATTAAACCGGTGGTCGGGAGTATATAAATCCAAGTTCTCAAGAAAAGAATCATTTATTTCAAATCCCTTTTCCTGATAGTAAATCTTTAATTGTTGAAACGATAGATTTTGTTTGTTTGAAATAATTTTCCCCAGAGAATCCCTTGTTCGTTTAGAAAACAAATCTTCTATCATAGCTACCGGCATTGGCTCAGCAGAAGATCCGACCCGTAAAAAGCAGCCTTTATCCGACATACCCCTCTTTTTAATATAGTAAGGCTTTTCATATCCACTGGCTACTACCAGTTTGATAATATCTTTACCTTCAATTTTTTTCCTAACAACATCAAACAGCCCCAAACAAGAAGGTAAAATATTATTTTTCAGGCGGTCTTTTATTTTTAACTGTAATGAATCAACATTTTGCAATCCGGCAATATTACCC
Organism: Bacteroidales bacterium; assembly: GCA_027022105.1. Classification (GTDB taxonomy): domain Bacteria; phylum Bacteroidota; class Bacteroidia; order Bacteroidales; family F082; genus Sulfidibacterium. The sequence goes on from JALVZH010000094.1 coordinate 5,830, forward strand.
GTTTTATCTATCCCGAAATAAATGATTCCTCCCTGAGAATAATTCAGAAACGCTACCACCTCTTTTTCAAGGTCATCGGTCAAATCCTGTTTATATTCTATTCTATTTGATTCACTATCCATTCACAAAACAATAAGATAACACAAATTCTGTTCAACCACACAAATATACAATTTTTATTTGGTAATAAAAACAGATGTTTTAGCATTAATTCATAAACAGAATTTGACCTGTCTCATGTTTAAATCCGCCAAAAAGTACCATATATAAAAAATTATTGTTGCACTATTCTCCCTGCAAAACTAAAAGACTCAACAACATCACCCCCATCCTACCATTGAGCATCCCAAAAAGGAAAGTAGTTGAACCACTGGTGAGGATAGCGCATTATTTTTTCTTCGAGCCACAGGGAATAATCGTTTATTATTTGGCTCAAGGCAGTGTTTTCTTTTTTACGGTCGGCAGGTGCGGCATACACTTTGGGCGGGGTAGCGGTAAAATGGTAATGGAACCCTTTTTCGCGAGCGGCCATGACAAATGTAATCGGCTTACGGTATTTGGTTGCCAGCAAAAACGGCCCCAGCGGCAGTGTGGCTTTTTCTCCGGCAACAACGGTTTCAACGGTTTTTGACCCTTCCATAAAACGGTCGCCGTGAATACTCACCAACTCATTGTTTTGCAGGGCATTCCTTATGGCAATAAGATGCGACAGGTCATCTTTGATGGGAATAATCTTCACCTCGTGCCTTTTTATTACCTCTTCGAGCAACGATTTTATACGCTCATGCTCGGCATCCAGCATTACGATATTCACACGGGTCGTTACCCTGTCGAGCAACTGGCCGGCCACCTCCCAGTTTCCCATATGCGCTCCTATAAGCATGCCGCCGCTACCCTTTTTTATCATTTGGTGAAGATAATTTTCACCGTCGAAGTCGAACGTAAAACGGGTATGGAAACCTGAAAGCAGCGCTACCTTATCAATCAATATCTGTCCCAACGTATAAAAATTCCTGTAAACACCGGCAACCGAAGCCATTTTCCCTTTTTTCAGAATTTTCCGGTAATACCAGCAAATGGCGTTCCGCTCTTTACCGGTAAAAAGAAAAAAATAGGTAACCACAAAATGCAAAAAGAGGTAGGTAAAACGAATACCAAAATATTTCAGAATAAAAATAAAAAACCGGTAACCGAAACGGTTGCCCCTTGTTTTTCCTTCCCAGGCAGGCATGGTTAAGCCACGTTGGCAGTTATGTAATCGTACAGTTCGCTCAGAAGCCTTAAATGAGTCATGTCCTCACTTTTCATTTTAAAGTCGAATTCACGCTCAACAATTACCGCAATATCAACAAAATCAAGACTTTCTATATCAAGGTCCTCCTTGAGCCTTGCTTCGGGAACCAGTTGCTCTTCATCAAGCTCAAACTCTTCCACCAAAAAGTTGTTTATTCTTTCTATTATTTCCGCTTTTTCCATTATTTGCTTTTCATCGTGAGTTGGCTGCAAAAATATAATATTTCGTTAAATATGTTAAAACTGTTTGAAGTTTATTATTAAACAAGTTCTTTTTCTGATTTTGTACAATTATGAAGTTGTACTTCAAATTTGTACAAAATATATTGAAACAAAAAATATTAAAACACCCTACACATAGAACATTGATTACCAGTAAAATACCAGCCGATAATCGCACGGATTACACAAAGTTGTTAGCCGGCGAAAAACAAAAATTCGTGCCATTTGTGTAATTCGCGGCTAAAAATTTTATAATAACCTGCTAATCTTTCCACTTCCTCACAATCAGCGTGGAATTGGTACCGCCGAAACCGAATGAATTGGAAAGGAAAGTATTGATTTTTGCACCGGTTGTTTTGGCAATGATATTCAGGTTCATAGCCGCTTCATCGGGATTCTCGAAATTGAGGTTGGGGGCGATAAAATCGTTTTGTGCCATCAGCAGCGAATAGATAACCTCGCTGGCTCCCCCCATCCACATTTCGTGTCCCGTCATCCCTTTGGTAGAGCTGACGGGGGTTTTGGAAATTCCGAAGACCTTTGTCAATGCTTTTGCTTCGTTGGAATCGCCCACGGGGGTCGAAGTGGCATGCGCATTCACATAATCAATTTCGTCCACCGATACGCCTGCATCTTTCAGCGCCCGTTCAATAGATTTCACAGGCCCCTCCACATTGGGCACCGAAATATGTTCGCCGTTGGAAGAGAATCCGTAGCCGATAACCTCGGCCAGGATGGGGGCGCCCCGCTTTTTGGCCGATTCGTACGATTCCAGGATTACCGTTGCCGCTCCGCCGCTGGGCACAAGCCCGTCGCGGTCCCTGTCGAAAGGCCGGGAAGCCGCCTGCGGATTGTTTTCACGTATGGAAAACGCATTCAGACCGTCGAAACTGGCCATGGAAAAAGCATTGATTTCCTGCGCCCCGCCGCAAATCACCATTTCCTGCAACCCCTGTTTAATCATAAGGTATCCGAGCCCGATGGAATGCGACCCGCTGGCACAGGCACCGCTCACCGTAAAATTAATCCCTTTCAGTTTGAGAATCACCGAGAGGTTCATGCTTACCGTGGAATTCATGGATTGAAATATGGAACCGGAACCGATAAGTCCCGTATCCCTTTTCTCGCGCAGCAAATCGGCGGCTTCCACCACGGCGGTGGATGAGCTGTCGTTGCCATACAATATGCCGGCTTCGTTTTTTTCAAAATAGCTCTCGTCAATTCCTGCATGACGCATGGCTTCAAAAGTGGCCAGCACCGCATACTTTCCCTGCTCGGCCAGTCCCACACGCATCCGGCGGGGCAAAATTCCTTTAAAAACCGGCTTTTCGATAATCCCCGTCAGTGCCGAGCGAAACCCCAGCTTTTTCCGTTCGGGATCAATGCCTATTCCGGACTTCCCGGTGTAAAGCGAATGGGTTACCTCCTTAACGTTTCTTCCAATGGTGGAATAGATACCCATTCCCGTTATTACAACCCGATGATTTCCCATAATGCGCTTTTTTTATGAATACAAGCCTCCGTTTACATGAATTACATCACCGTTCACATAAGACGCCTCCTTTGATGCCAGAAAACCCACAACAGCCGCCACCTCTTCGGGGGTACCGAAACGGTTGGCAGGCACCATGCGTTTCAGGCTCTTCTCATCCAAATCTTTTGTCATTTCGGTACGGATATACCCCGGTGCCACGGCATTAACGGTAATATTTTTCCGTCCCAACTCCTGAGCCAGCGATTTTGTGGCACCCACCACACCGGCTTTTGCAGCGGCGTAATTTGTCTGCCCCGGCAGCCCTTTCAAACCCGATAACGAAACCACATTGACAATCCTGCCGTATTTTTTCAGTGCCATGGGTTTTATAAGCGGTTGGGTAACATAATAAAAGCTGTTCAGGTTGGTATCAATCACCGCTTTCCAGTCCTTTTCTTCCATCCAAAGCATCAATGCGTCTCTGGTTATTCCGGCATTATTTACCAAAACCTCGATGTAATCTCCTTCGTGCGTGTCCTGCCATCCGGTTAACGCTTTTTGTACCGAAGCCCCGTCGGTAACATCAAACTGTATCATTTCGGCACTACCGCCCTTTTCCTTTATCTCACCAACCACCTCTTCCGCCCTTTTCAGGTTGGAATGATAATGTACCAAAACATGATATCCCATAGAGGCCAGCTTAATACAGACCGCTTTGCCGATTCCTCCCGAGCCTCCTGTTACCAGTGCATATTTCATTGATTTCTAATTTAGTATATCCAAAGTATTGTTGTGTATATAATCCCTGATTTTTTCAATATCCGTGTATTTTACCACATCCTCACCGGTAACCCGGATAAGCGATTTTATGGCATTAAAAACCCGGCGCGAATAGCCCGACAACCTGGATTCGCAACCCAGATATTCCACCGCATAAACAATGGCCATAAACTCAATGGCCAACACCTCGTAGCTGTTTTCAATCACCTTGCGGGAAAGCAACGCCGCATTGGTTCCCATGCTCACAATATCCTGATTGTCATTGTTGTTCGGGATACTGTGGACATACATGGGATTGGACAGCGTCTGGTTTTCGGCTACCGTTGAAGTGGCGGTAAATTGTGTTCCCTGCAAACCGAGATTAAGTCCCGGAGTGCCGAGATTAACAAACGGTTTCAGTATTTCATTCAGTTTGTTGTTCATCAAAAAGTTCAGCTGCCGCTCGGCCAGCATTGATAATTTGGTAACGGCTATTTTCAGTTTATCCATCTCAAGCGATACATAATCGCCGTGAAAGTTGCCGCCGTGATACACCTGTCCGTTTTCAAAATCAATCACGGGATTGTCGTTGGCCGAATTAACCTCATCGGTCAGTACCTTTTCGGCATTGGCAATGGTATCGCAAATGGGCCCCAGCACCTGCGGCACACAGCGCAACGAGTAATACTCCTGTATCTTTTGTTTAAAGACTTTTTCAATATGCTTACCATTGTACAGATGATCCTGGCGCTTTTTTACCAACCCGCTGTCGGACAATATTTTTTGCATGGCGCTGGCAACTTTCTGCTGGCCCTTGTGCTTTTTTGTGGCGTTTAATGCTGTGGAAAAATGGTCGTCGAACGACTCTACAATTTCATTAATCATGGAAGATGCCATCACCGACCAGTTGGCCAGCCTTTTGGCATAAATCAGGTTCACAATTCCGATACCCGACATAACCGATGTTCCGTTGATAAGTCCCAGCCCCTCGCGCAATTTTATCTCCAACGGCTTAATACTCAATTCCTTGAAAACATCCTTGGCAAATCTTTTTTCGCCTTTGCAATAAACCTCACCTTCGCCGATAAGCACCAAAGCAAGGTGCGAAAGTTGCACCAAATCGCCGCTGGCCCCCACCCCGCCGTGTTGCGGAATGTAAGGAATTATGTTTTTATTAATTAACTGCGCGAGTAATTCTATTGTATAGGGATGAACACCCGAATAACCAAGCGACAGGCTTTTCAGGCGCGAAATCATGGCTGCTTTTACATACAGTTCCGGCAGCGGCTCCCCCGTACCCGAGGCGTGGCTTCGTATCAGATTGTACTGCAGTTTTTCCCTGTCTTCATTGCTTATCCGGTACTGAGCCATGGGCCCGAAACCGGTATTTACACCGTAAATTATCTTATCTTTTGCAAAGTCAAGCAAAAACCGGTGGCTCTCCCCTACCCTTTTTACCGTAGCCTCATCCAAAATAACCTGTTCTCCGTTTATAAGAACACCATAATAATCTTCAACAGTAAGAGGCCGTTCGCTGTTTATTGTCATTTCCGTCTTAATCTTTTTGCGTTGGCAAAGTTACACGAATTTCCATACAGCACCAATCCTTTTAATTACAGATTTCAGATTAACATTTGGAAGTTTTAAATTTATCAAAGAATAAGGTTTTACTGCATTTAGGGATAAGTATTAACGGCTAAAGCCGGTGGTCTCTTTTATTGTTTTAAACCGCACTAAAGTGCGGCAGAAAAATTGTGTTTGTTTGATTTTTATGCATTTAAGTAATAGATTATATCACATAAAAAAGGCGTTAAAAACAACTTTCGATTTTGTAATCATTATCAGGAACAAAAGTACGATAGAAAAATGGTTTCTGACTGATGATCAATATTTACATAATAAAGCCGGCTAAGAGTACAAAAACAACGCTGAAAAATAAGAATATTGGATTCGAAATATTAATTCCATCAGTTCCCTCTTTGGAAAACCTTTACCGCCTTCAATTCAGGAAACACAGGGATGGTGTTAATAAAATGACATTTACTTATCCGGATTCCTATGCATTAATATGGACGTTAGCGACTAACATTAATTTATTTATGGAAAAAATAATTTCGATATTTTCACTATTAACAGGTACTAAAGTTCCAAAAAAAATTTGGGAACAATTTTTTAAATCAAACAACTTTAATTACGTTTTTTCCCGACTTTAGTCGGGATTTGTGAAACGGAATGATTGTGAATATGTCTCATTAAATGACTTTGTAACTTAATTTAATAAACATTCCGCCGGCATTTATACCGGTGAAATGTTCTTGCAAAAGCAAGCGGCTTTAGCCGTTAATTAACTAAATTTAATATATTTGCTCATAATACCAGAAAAACCGATACAATGCCTTTTGTAAAGATTTGGATACATGCAGTATGGTCAACAAAAAACAGGAAAAGATTGCTTACACAGGATATCAGAAAACAAGTATTCCGGCATATTCATCAGAACGGACTGAATAAAGGGATATATATTGATATTGTTAACGGGTATTCGGATCATGTTCATTGCCTTTTTCGACTGAGAAGCGATCAAACCATTGAGAAAGTGATGCAACTTTTAAAAGGGGAATCTTCTTTTTGGATAAACAAAGAAAAATTAACAAAAACGCATTTTGGCTGGCAATCGGAGTATTACGCAGTTTCTGTAAGTGAATCTCAAACAAACAGAGTCCGGGAA
>JALVZH010000095.1:0-5489 GCA_027022105.1 Bacteroidales bacterium
GGTGTAGTATGTGTTGGTTAGTCCATCCCCACTTGCTTATTGAATACTTGTCCGCCGCAGGCTGATTGCTTATTGCTTATTTTCAGGTTCTTAGGTGTTATTTTCCGACCTTTCAGGTCTCCACCCGTAAGCCCACGGCGACCTAAAAGGTCAGCTTCCGCAAGGCCTATGGCGACCTGAAAAGTTTAGGCAACCCACACCACCAATCCCTCATAATTCAGAGGCATTTACAGGCCGGCCATGCAGAATAGAATGCCGAAGAATCTCCCCTCAGGCTTCTTTTCCAATTCGACATACTGTACGTATATCATTTCGGGGATTCATCGGGTGCGCCTGCCCTTTGGCCTGCCTGTCCGCACCCTCTGAATTATGGGGTAAAGAGTATGTATGTAATCCCTCCCCCTCCCCCACTTGTTCATTGCTCATTTTCAATTCATTCCGAATTCTCCAATTTTTAATTCTTCAATAAATCTTAAATCGTTCAGCCAGAGGCAGGCACGTAATCGATATTCGGTGTTCATTATTCTTCCCCAACTTTTCCCTTTCCCCGTGCGCAACCTTTCAGGACTCCACCCCACGGCCAACCTCGACCTGAAAGGTTTACCCGGCTCTACCCACCCCCGCGTCCCGATTCCGGGCCATCGAAAGGCCGGCTTTGCGGGTTGGAATGGCGTGGGAATCTGTTTTCCACTGAAAAGTTGGTCTGTGGGAAGGCGCGCCGTAAGAACCCGACTTGCAAGTAAACCTAAGGTTTATCGCGAGCTGATCATACATCAAATTCCCGGTTAAAACATTGAAAAAAAATCACGTTCTTTGCACTTATGGAAAATATCAGGAATTTTTGCATTATTGCCCATATAGACCACGGGAAAAGCACTCTGGCCGACAGGCTTCTGGAATTTACCGGAACGGTTTCGGAGAGGGATTTGCAGGCTCAGGTGCTCGACGACATGGAGCTGGAACGCGAGCGGGGAATCACCATAAAAAGCCACGCCATTCAAATGGACTACAAACTGGATGGTAAAAACTACATTATGAATCTTATTGATACCCCCGGGCATGTGGACTTTTCCTACGAAGTTTCCCGTTCCATTGCCGCCTGCGAAGGGGCTCTGCTGGTGGTGGATGCAACACAGGGAATTCAGGCACAAACCATTTCCAATCTTTACCTTGCCATTGAGCATGATTTGGAGATAATTCCCGTATTGAACAAAATGGACCTCGACAATGCCATGCCCGACGAAGTGAAAGACCAGATAGTGGATATGCTGGGCTGCGATTACGAGGATATTATCGAGGCAAGCGGCAAAACCGGGTATGGTGTGGACAAAATTCTGCATGATATTATCAATAAAATTCCGCCTCCAAAAGGAGACCCCGAAGCTCCGTTGCAGGCACTTATTTTCGATTCGGTGTTTAACCCGTTCAGAGGTATTATTGCCTATTTCCGGATTTTCAACGGAGAAATCCGCAGTGGCGACCGAGTAAAATTTGTGAACACGGGCAAAGAGTACGATGCGGATGAAATAGGCGTGTTGCGACTGAAACAGGAACCGCGGAAGGTGTTGAAAACCGGTGATGTGGGATATATTATTTCGGGAATTAAAACCTCCAAAGAGGTGAAAGTGGGCGATACCATTACCCATGTTGACCGCCCCTGCGACAGCGCCATAGCCGGTTTCGAAGATGTAAAACCCATGGTTTTTGCCGGCATTTATCCCATCGACAGCGATGAATACGAAGAGTTGCGTACGGCAATGGAGAAATTACAGCTAAACGATGCATCGCTGACATTTGAACCGGAATCGTCGGCGGCACTGGGTTTCGGCTTCCGTTGCGGCTTTTTGGGACTGCTCCATATGGAAATAGTGCAGGAACGCCTCGACCGTGAATTTAACATGAATGTGATTACTACGGTACCCAATGTTTCGTATCGGGTTATCACCAACAAAAAAGAGGTGATTGAGGTGCACAATCCATCGGGACTGCCCGAGCAAAAATACATCGACCACATTGAAGAGCCTTTTATAAAAGCACAAATCATTACCCGTACCGAATTTATCGGGCCCATTATCACACTTTGTCTCGATAAACGCGGGGAATTAAAAAACCAGATTTATCTTACGGGAAACAGAGTTGAAATTACGGTTGACATGCCGTTGGGCGAGATTGTTTTCGACTTTTACGACAAGTTGAAAAGCATTTCCAAAGGATACGCCTCTTTCGATTATCATATTTCCGATTACCGTCCGGCCAAGCTGGTAAAACTTGATATTTTGCTTAACGGCGAGTCGGTGGACGCACTGTCAACGTTAATTCACGAAAGCAATGCATACAGTTTCGGAAGACGTATTTGTGTAAAACTGAAAGACCTGATACCCCGCCAGCAGTTCGATATTGCCATTCAGGCGGCCATAGGTGCCAAAATTATTGCCCGCGAAACGGTAAAAGCCGTCAGAAAAGATGTTACGGCCAAATGTTACGGCGGTGATATTACCCGTAAAAGGAAACTGTTGGAGAAACAGAAAAAAGGTAAAAAACGAATGCGGCAGGTAGGTAATGTGGAGGTTCCACAGCAGGCATTTCTTGTGGTTTTGAAACTGAATGAGTAAAAATACATTTTTTACATCCTTTTGATTCTTGTTGATAATCAGTTTGTTGAGAATATTTTTACATTTTACTCAATACACTGAGTATTTTTACTCAGTGTATTGAGTAAAATGTATTAATTATGACCATAAAAGAAGCACAACAAACAGTTGACCGTTGGATAAACACCACGGGAGTAAGGTATTTTAACGAGTTGACCAATATGGCAATTCTGACCGAAGAGGTGGGTGAGGTAGCCCGGATTATCGCCCGCAAATACGGTGAACAATCTTTTAAAAAATCGGATGAAGATAAAGACCTTGCCGACGAACTGGCCGATGTTCTGTTCGTACTTATCTGCATTGCCAACCAAACTGGTATTGATCTTACCGAAGCACTGCAAAAAAACCTTCTGAAAAAAGAAACGAGGGATAAAAACCGGCACATGGAAAATGAGAAATTGAAATAACTTTAAACAAACTTATTTAAGGTTAATGTGATGATAATGAATATAAAATATTGGAAACCAGAAAAGTGAATATCTTTTTCAATAAACCCACCCCTACACCCCTCCAAGGAGGGGAACTTTGGAATTCATTTTCTGGTTTCCAATATTTTATAATTTATCTTGTTATTTAGGCATTAAACAAGTTCAACAGTCTTATTATTTCACGGTTTCTTTATCAACATCAAGGATAAATTTAATCAATCCCCTGAAATATACTTCCTGATCGTCGTACATGGCCGAGTGGCTGCCGTTGGGGCAGTAAAGATAAGTTCCGTTTTGCACCTGAGTTGCCATCCATTTCATGTATTCGGGGTCCATGGTATCGTATTTGGCACCTATGGTAAGAGTCGGCACTGTAATTTCCGGGAGTTCTTTCGAGCGGTCCCAGTGCAGCAGTCTGCCGGCACCCCTGAACTCGCTGGGCCCCTGCATCAGCGTATAAACCGTAACATTGCAATGGTTGTATCCCCGGGATGCCGGTTCGGGATACGTTTTCAGGCGCATCAGGTGTTCGGGATAGAAATATTCTTCCAGAAGTTCCATATAACGCGGGTTTTCAAAATCTTTGGCCGCCTCATATTTTTGTATTTCGGCAAGCACATCCGGCGGTAGTTGTTTTGCCAGTACGTTTTCGGCGTATTCGTTGTATTTTTCGATGCTGCACATCATGTTGGATATGATTAATCCTTTCAGGTTTTTCCGGTATTTCAAAGCATATTCCAGTGCCAGAATACCACCCCACGAATGGCCGAACAGGTAAAAATTGCTGCTGTCGAGCCCGAGAGCGGTGCGTACCTGTTCCACCTCTTCCACAAAACGGTTCAGATGCCAGAGGCTGGTGTCGCCCGGATGATCGCTGTAAAAAGAACCCAATTGGTCGTAATAGTAATATTCGATTCCTTCCTGAGGGAAAAAGCTGTCGAAACATTCCAGATATTCATGCGAACAGCCGGGGCCGCCGTGCAGCAGCAAGACTTTTATCCGGGGATTGTTGCCCATCTGTTTGGTCCATACCTTAAAATCCCCTTTGGGTGTATGAATGGGTATCATACGTACGCCGCCGGTTTTAATTCCTTTTTCATTGAGGTTGTGGTACTCTTTGAGTGTAAGCGGCTGCTGAGCCTGTAAGCCGATTGTAAGAAATACAATGATTGTTGCTGCGAAAAAAGGTTTTATGGATTTCATGGATGATTAATTTGAATTATGTTTCAAAGATGCATAAAATTTCGGACATATATTTTTCGTAAAGAAAAAACGGTTTTGCTATCCTATGAACTTGCTGATAAACGAATTATTCATTATCCCAACATCTGTTTTAAACGAGTTCTCTATTTATTTATCTTTACCGTCTGATAAAAAAGTTATGAACAGTTCAATTATAAAATTTCTGGCAAACCTGAAAGAGAACAACAACCGTGAATGGTTTGCCATGAACAAATCGTGGTACGAAGAGGTAAAGTCGGATTTGGAACGGTTTCTTGATAATGAATTGATACCCGGACTTGCCGCTTTCGATTCACGCATTCGTTCGCTGACGGCAAAACAGTGCATGTTTCGTATTTACCGCGATGTACGGTTTTCCAAAGATAAATCGCCGTACAAAACATACTTTGGCAGTTACATAGCACCCGGAGGCAGAAAATCGCCGTTTACGGGCTATTATCTTCATTTGGAAGCCGGAAACTGTTTTGCTGCAGGTGGTATTCATTGCCCCAAAGGAGATGTGCTGAAAAACATCCGTTTTGAAATATACAATCGCTACGACGAATTTCTTTCTTTGGTAAACGATAAAAAGTTTAAAGCTTATTTTAACGGAATAACCGGCGAACAACTCAAGCGCCCCCCTGCCGGATTTCCCAAAGACTTTCCCGGAATGAATTATTTGAAACAAAAGGAATTCATTTACTTCCGCAGGTTCGAAGACAGTGCTTTGGATGATCCCGGATTTGCCGCATTTTTGCTGGATACCTACAAAACAATGAAGCCCGTGAATGACTTTTTTGATGTTGGTATGCTCTAAAATTCTAAATTCTAACATCTGACATCGGATATCTTATATCTTCTTATTTTCTTTGGGTTAAAATGTCCTGTAACTTTTACCGACATTAAACGATTATAAATGAATGTTAAACGAAAGTAATTGATTATTAACCGAATTAGATGAACAGGTCACTTTATGTTTGCATAAGTTTTTATGTCAGATATCCGATGTCAGATGTTTGATTGCAGAAGTAATGTTGAACTAAAAACTTTTGAATGATGAAAAATGTAGATTTGGAAGAAAGATTAATAAAGTTTTCAGTGTTAATTATTGAAATTGTTAATGAAATGCCAAATACAAAAGCCGGAAATCATTTGGCGAATCAAATTGTAAGGTCGGGAACCAGTGTTT
>JALVZH010000095.1:5499-12288 GCA_027022105.1 Bacteroidales bacterium
TTATATTGAAAGAACTTCGTGAAACACTTGTAAACCTGAAAGTTATTCAACAAAGTAATCTGTTCAAAACAGAAAAGAAAATTTTAAAGGCAGAAGCTGAAAATAATGAACTTATTTCGATTTTTGTAAAAAGTCTGAAAACAGCTACAAAAAACCTAAACGGGTTTCGTTATACCAATAAATTCTAAACTCTGACATCTGACATCGGATATCTTATATCAAATCAAAATAAAAACCGCCAACTTACAACCATCATCCCCCGATAATATTTTTCCGTTGTTATCGTTTTACATTTCATATGCTTTATCGGCACGATTTATGCATTATTGCGTGATTAATTCCGGCATGGAATTTTGGCGAAGTTCATGATTTTGCAGATATATTTATCTTTGCCGGAGGGTAGTTATTAATTAATGCGGTATCTTATTATAAGTTACTTGCACCCGTAAAGATTATTAAAACAGAAACGAAAGACAGAAAAAAGAGATGGAGTTTACAGCAAAAATGATTGCGGAGGTATTGGGGGGAACAGTTGATGGGGACGAACATGTGAAAGTACATACACTTTCGAAAATTGAAACGGGAAAACCGGGTGCCCTCTCTTTTTTGGCAAATCCCGCATACACACCATATATTTATGATACCCAGGCAAGTATTGTTATTGTAAAAAACGATTTTGTGCCTGAAAAACCTGTTAAAGCCACATTGATACGGGTAGAGAATCCATATGCATCCTTTGCGCAATTGCTCGAAATGTATGCCAAAACCAAAGAGCGTAGTGCCGGAATTTCGGAAAAGGCTTTTGTGGCATCTACCGCAAGAATTGGGAAAAATGTCTATATAGGCGAATTTGTATCCATTGGTGAGAATACGATAGTCGGTGACAACTGCAAAATATATCCCAATACCACTATCGGGTACAACTGTAAAATCGGCAATGACACACAAATTTTTCAAAATTGCAAAATTTACGATGATTCGGTAATCGGCAATCAATGCACCCTCCATGCGGGTGTGGTGATTGGCAGTGACGGATTCGGCTTTGCGCCCCAGGGTGAAAATTATCAAAAAGTACCTCAAATCGGGAATGTTATAATTGAAGATAATGTGGAAATAGGCGCCAATACCACTATTGACCGTGCCACACTGGAATCCACAATCATACGAAAAGGAGTGAAACTGGACAACCTGATTCAAATAGCCCACAATGTGGAAATTGGTGAGAATACGGTTATTGCGGCTCAAACCGGAATATCAGGTTCAACGAAAATAGGAAAAAACTGCATGATTGGCGGACAGGTGGGCATTATCGGTCACATTACCATTGCCGATGAGGTTAAAATTGCCGCCCAGTCGGGAATAGGAAAAAGTATTTTGGAAAAGGGAGCCATTGTGGAAGGGTCTCCGGCATTTAGTGTGCGTGATTACCAACGTTCGTATGTTCATTTTAGGAGACTGGACAGTATTGTGAAAAGGTTAAATGAGGTTGAAAGAAAGATTGAAAAAGAAAAATGACAAACGGTTGGTTGATGAAAGATGCCGATTTTTTAATACGAAATGAAAAAAGTTTAATTTTGCGCCTTAATATTTTAACTCATAACATATTGAATGTCCGATAAACAAAAAACCATAAAGAAACCGGTTTCTGTCTCGGGGAAAGGACTGCATACCGGAAAAGAGGGAACCTTAACAATGGTACCTGCCCCAGAAAATCACGGAATTAAATTTAAAAGAACCGATATTGACGGTCAACCGGTTATTGATGCCCATATTACCAATGTTGTTGCTACTGACAGAGGAACCACACTGGGTTTAAACGGTTATAAAATATATACCATCGAACATGTACTTGCCGCTTTGACAGGAATGGGAGTGGACAATGCACTTATTGAGCTTGATATGGAAGAAATTCCGATTAAGGACGGTTCTTCAAAATACTTTGTTGAAGCCATTGAACAGGCAGGTATTCTTGAACAAAATTCTTTTAAAGAATATATTGAGTTAATAAAACCGATTTCTTACGAAATTCCTGAAAAAAAAATAAAACTGGAAATAGAGCCTTCCGACCACTTTTCCGTAACGGTTGTTGTTGACTATGATTCACGTGTTTTGGGTCAGCAAATAGCCCGCTTGGGAAGGATAGAAGATTTTAAAGCAAAAATAGCTCCCTGCCGTACCTTTGTATTTTTGCATGAGCTGGAATTTCTGTTAAAAAATAACCTGATAAAAGGCGGCGACTTGAACAATGCCATTGTATTTGTAAATAAAAAAGTTACTCAGGAAGAGTTGGATTATCTGGCCGATTTGTTTAACAAACCCAGGGTAAAAGTAAAAAAAGACGGAATCCTGAATAATCTGGAACTCTATTTCGATAATGAACCGGCACGGCACAAATTATTAGATGTAATTGGCGACTTAAGCCTGCTTGGAAAAAGCATTAAAGGTCATGTTACCGCTTACCGTCCCGGTCATCAGGTAAATACGGAATTTGCAAAAGTAATTTATAACCACATAAATAATTATGCTTATGATAAAAGAGCCACCCTTTGATATTTACAAAGAACCGGTTTATGATGTAAATCAGATAAAAAAGATTCTTCCGCATCGTATTCCGTTTTTGTTAATCGATAAAGTTATAGATATTGGTGAAAACCATATTGTTAGTGTAAAGAATGTAACTGTAAACGAACCTTTTTTTCAAGGCCATTTTCCCGACGAACCCATCATGCCGGGCGTTTTGCAGGTAGAAGCCATGGCGCAGACAGGCGGCGTTTTCGTATTGCATAATTTGCCCGATGCCGACAAATACTCCACATATTTTCTGAAAATAAGCAATGTACGGTTTCGCTCAAAAGTAGTACCCGGTGATACGCTTATCTTTGCCGTGGAAATGACCACTCCCATGAAACGTGGTATTAGTACTTTAAGAGGAAAAGCTTATGTTGGCGACCGTGTGGTAATGGAAGGGGAAATGACGGCGCAAATAGCAAAAACAAAAGAGTAAAAGAATAAGAATAAATGAATCAACCGTTAGCATACGTACATCCGCAGGCAAAGATTGCCCCTAATGTGGTTATTGAACCTTTTGTCAACATCGAAAAAGATGTTGAAATAGGCGAAGGGACATGGATCGGTTCCAATGTAACTATTATGGAAGGGGCAAGAATCGGAAAAAATTGCCGGATTTTTCCGGGGGCTGTTATTTCGGCCATTCCGCAGGACCTGAAATTTGCAGGCGAAGAAACCATTGTGAAAATAGGCGATAATGTTACCATTCGCGAGTTTGTTACCATTAATCGCGGAACCAAAGCCAGTTGGGAAACGGTTATCGGAAACAATTGTCTTTTAATGGCATATGTTCATATTGCCCACGACTGTATTATCGGTAATAACGTTATTCTGGCCAATGCCTGTAACCTTGCCGGACATATCGAAATAGACGACTGGGCTATCCTCGGCGGATTGAGTGCCGTTCACCAGTTTGTGCACATTGGCAAGCATACCATGATTTCGGGCGGAAGTATGGTGCGCAAAGATGTACCTCCCTTTACCAAGGCGGGACGAGAACCGGTATCATTCGTGGGGGTCAATTCCATCGGCCTGCGGCGACGGGGATTTACCAACGAGCGTATTAACGAAATTCAGGAGATTTACCGCCAACTCTATTTAAAAGGAAGAAATATTTCGCAGGCAGTTACTTATATCGAAGCAAATTTGCCCGCTACCCCCGACAGGGATGAGATCATTGCTTTTATCAATCGTTCCACAAGAGGAATGATGAAGGGATATACAAGAAATAAAGAATAAAGAAACAATAAATATTATGGCAACAACAGCAGATTTCAGAAACGGATTATGTATCGAACATAATGGTGAATTGTGGACAATTGTTGAATTTCAGCATGTTAAACCCGGAAAAGGTCCTGCATTTGTCCGTACCAAATTGAAAAACGTTAAAACGGGCAGGGTTATCCCCAATACTTTTACTTCAGGAGTAAAAATTAATATTCAGCGGCTTGAAAGAAGACAGTATCAGTATCTTTATCGCGACGGTGAAGACTACTATTTTATGAATACCGAAACCTACGAGCAGATTTTTGTTGAAGAATCGATGATTTCCGCTCCCGACCTGCTTAAAGAGGGGGATATAGTAACCATCTCATTCCATGCAGAAACCGAATCGCCCATTTCGGTTGAGATGCCTGCCTATGTTACACTCGAAGTAACCTATACCGAACCCGGTGAAAGAGGAAATACTGCCACCAACACCTTTAAAGACGCTACACTTGAAACGGGAGCCGTTGTAAAAGTACCGCTGTTTATCAATATCGGCGATAAAATCAAGGTCGATACCCGTTCCCACGAATATTCAGAGCGCGTAAAAGAATAACCGGCTGTATTATGAACTTCCCCAGAGCATATTCCGTTGAGGAGATTGCACGGTTAACATCCGGCAAAATTATAGGGGACAAGAATGCGGTGGTCACGGGGCTCAACGAACTTCATAAGGTGCGTAAAGGCGATATTACCTTTGTGGATCACCCGAAATATTACAGCCGTACTCTTTCTTCGGAAGCAACCATTATTCTGATAAATGCAGAACGTGAAGCACCTCAGGGGAAAGCATTGATTTTGTGCGACGATCCTTTTGCCGCTTTTATGTCGCTGATTAATGACTTCAGACCTTTTGTTCCCGTAGATGAAAAACAGATGGGAACAGGGTCGGAAACAGGCGAAGGAACTGTTTTGCAGCCCGGAGTTTTTATCGGAAATAATGTAAAAATAGGTAAAAACTGTTTGATACATTCCAATGTTTCCATTTACGACCACAGCATTATAGGCGACAATGTGGTGATTCATTCCAACAGTGTTATCGGCTCTGACGGTTATTATTTTCAAAAAAAGGATGGCCGTTACCGGAAATTTATTTCCGGAGGCAGGGTCATTATTGAAGATGATGTGGAGATAGGTGCGCTATGTTCCATCGATAGGGGAGTTACCTCAGATACGGTTATTGGAAAAGGAACCAAAATGGATAACCATTGCCAGGTGGGCCACGACACGGTCATCGGCAAAAATTGCCTGATTGGTGCTTTTTCGGCTATTGCCGGAGTGACAACAATAGAAGATGATGTTATTTTGTGGGCAAGGGTGGCCATAAATAAAGATATTACCATAGGAAAAGGTGCCGTTTTGCTCTCTACAACGGGTGCCGATAAGTCGCTCGAAGGAGGAAAAACCTATATGGGTGCCCCTGCGGTAGAAGTACGGAATTACTGGCGTGAACAGGCTGCCAAAAGAAAGTTGCCGGAGATTTTAAAGCGGTTGAAATTGTAACAGGCTACAATAATTTCGCCTCTTTTAAGGTTTTTTCCACAAATTCCTTGTCCAAAATCCCGGTATTCTGTAATCAGACAATAAAACAGGAGATAATAGGATTATCTTTACCGGATTTGGTTTGACTATTACCATTGTTTGCAACTTCAGTACTCAACCGGCCGGATTTCCAACCCAAAAATCAATGTTCAATCCGTCAGGTTTACAAAACTTCTTGCATAATTCCCAAATTCATTATATTTTTGAGGTTCACCGGAAATAAAAATATGACAAAACAAGAGATAAAAAATATTATTCAAAAGGGTGAAAATATTGCTATAGGGTTTAAGGAAAGTAAAAACAAACTTCCAAAAACATTGTTTGAAACTGTTTGTTCTTTTCTTAACACAGATGGGGGAACAATTTTACTTGGTGTTGACGATAACGGTAAAATCACCGGTATAAATCCTAACAACATCGGACAATTAAAAAAAGATATCGCAAATTTGGCTAATAATACTGAAAAGTTTCATCCCGTATATTTTTTACAGATAAACGAATTAACAGACAGGCAAAAAGAAATTTTGAAATTAATTGTTTCTGACAATAGAATTTCAAGAAAAAAGATATCGGAAATAATGAAAATAAACACTTCTGCTGTCCAGAAGCATATAAATACTCTTGTTGAGAAACGCATCATCACACGTATTGGCAGGACACGCGGATATTGGAAAATATTAGTAAAACCGGAAAATAATAATCAGAATAACTGAAAAACGCTTGTCATATGAAAAAAAAGATTTTAATTGTATTGGGGATTACGATCATCCTCAGGCTGGTAAACATTCTGTTATTTAATAATGATCCTCTGTTTTATTTATCGCCGAGAAATTTCAACGGTCGCGGCTTACTCATTACGCCCGGATTAATTGATTTTCTCATTCCTTTATTAATCATTTTTGTTTTCAGGGATAAGCGGAAAAAGTCAGGTTTCAATATTGCCAACATACCGAAACCTTTGCTTGTTTCGCTTTCAATTTTTCTGGCACCGGTAGTTACCGGATTGTTATTATACAGTTACGTACAAAAATCATATATCGCTTTTGAATTCAATCTCTCGTTTCTTTTAAAATATTTGCTTTTTGTTCTTTCTTTTGCGGCAATCAACCTCTTTGCCGATAAGGTAAAATTCCAAAAAAGAATACTCAATGGTTTTGTACTGTTTTTGGGTATCGCTGCCATTGCTTACTCGCAGGATATTTTCGGCTCGGCAAATCCCATGTACATTCTAATGGCTTTGATAAACAGTACCGGGCTCACGGTTGTTCTTTTTGCTGTCGGATTGCGCAAATATTATAAGGAATTCCCTTTGGAGACAATAGCTACAACGGCAATCACCGGGATATTTTCGGTGTTTTTTGTTTTCAGCGCTCTTTCGGTTAGTTTCTTTACCATCTTTTTACCGTTTATCTC
>JALVZH010000096.1 GCA_027022105.1 Bacteroidales bacterium
GATATTGTATTAACAGCCGCAACTTCCTATTGTACAATCAATTTTCTGACGGTGACTTTCGAACCGTATTTTATGTATGCAACATACAATCCTTTGGGATAACTTCTGATGTCAAAAGAGTGATTTCCGGTGTTTTTCGTTATTATTGAGTTGAGAATCCTCTTTCCCTGTGCATTATAAAGCTGAAGTCCATACTCTTTTACGGCAGGATCGTTCAGGCGGATTGTAAATATTCCGTTACCGGGATTGGGATAAACCGTTACATCAGATTCAGGTTCATAAGTACGAACGCTGACTGCAACCGTTGCGGACGGAAAAACAATACTGTCGAGCCATGCGCAGTCGGAACCGCCGGAAACACTGAAATCTTTTGAATATGACCATTTGAGTTCGTGAGTTCCTTCGTCCAGAGGGTATTTTTCCTGATTCCAGTCCTCTTCACCCGACCAGGAGCCGGTTTCTATTCCGTCAATATAAAAAAGAAGGAAGTCATAATTAAGTTCCGATGACACTTTGCGCATAAACCGTATGCTGTCGTCACCCGCCGTGGTAAGTGTAATGTAGAGGTCGGAATATTGGTTGTCGTCCGTATTTCCCGATTTTGCACACCATGTTCCCTCATAAGGATTTTCCTGCGTGGTTATCCAGGGAATAGCCGGTGTGGTATGCCATTCGAATTTCGAGAAATCGCCTGTTTCGAAATCTTCAATCAACAAACCTGTCATTAGTGTAAAGTTTTTAGTGTCGGAATAGGCTCCCGCGGTTACGGTATAGGTAAAAGGAATGCTTGTCCCCACCGGTGTTTCAGAATCAATCGTAACCTCAAAAACAGCAACCTGTGTACTATCCGTACCCAACGGCCCTGCAACGGTAAGGGTATCGGCTATGGAAATCCATTCGCTTGAAGATGACAGGACTTCCGTAATACTGTCGCTGGCGGCATGCCCGCTATTGCTTACCTGAATGGAGAGAAAAATTGTTTCTCCCGCATCGGGAAGTCCGTCGCCGTTGCCATATTGCGAGTCGTCTGTCTGATACTGCCCAATGGTAAGTACCGGTGCATTGGCTGTAATGCTGAATTGTGAAGACCACGAGCCTTCGTTGCCCGTATTTTGCATTTGAAAGATAATCACTTCGCCGTCGGGAACGGCAGGGGAAATGGTGCATGCAAATGCTCCGTAATTCCATACCGTATCTCCTGCGGCAATGGTTCCGTAACTTGCCGTATCATCGGTTATTGTGGCATTCCCGTTTACCGATGAAATGGTCGATTCAACACCGGTGGCATCCACTCCTCCGGCATTGGCCAGTGCTACATTCAGCAAAATATCTTCCCCGAAATCGGCACTGCCGTTGTTGTTTCCGGCAGGGTCTGAGATGGTAATTCCGGCAAAAAGCACGTAAGCCGAACCGGGTGTGGTAAACAAAATGTTATTGGTATCAGGCAGGCAGTTATAACCTGACACTACCAGTCTGCCGGGCCCCGGATTGGCCGGCATTGTGTCGAAAACCACCCAGGTATTACCAAGTGAATCGGTAATTCCGTATCCGTTCAGTATGCTGTCTTTCAAAACGGCACAGGTAAAACGGTTCATGGGAACACCGTTGGATTCCACATGTACCAAAATGGAATCGGTGTTGATGGTTACCGTCGAATCATAAGTTACCTCAACCGTGATGGGTTCATCGGTCCAGATAGACATGGCCGGGTCACCCAATGCGTTCAGGTCGTAAAAATTCCAGCGCAGGGCACCCTCTTCCCACTGTCCCGGTGCTTCCACCCAGGGTGAGGTAGCTATTTTCGACTCCAAAAGGGCTCTGGCCACCATATTCAGGCTGTCGTGAAACAGTGCGTCAACCGTTTCGCGGTGCAGGTGGGCTGCCGGGCCTTCCGTTTGTCCTTCGTTAAACCAGCCGTAGCGTGAGTTTCCGAATACCGTTGCGGCAAAATTGTGGATGTTTACCATGCGTTCCAGAATGCAGTCGTCGTAGTCAAAAGCACCGCAGTCGCAACCGTGGGTATAAAACAGGGTGTAATCGTGCGTAATACCGTCAACGGCGTAAAAATTACCGTCGGTAATGTCGCTGTTGGTAAGGTGAGCCACATAGGTCTGGCTTGCATGCCCCACATGGTGTACAAACTCTTTTCCCTGGTTGATTCTGTTAATCAGTGACGCTCCCGACCAACCCTGGTACCGCTCGTACAAGCTGTCAATATCATATGTTTCGGGTATTCCGGTAGTAGTATATCCGTTGTCGCTATGGGTTCCTATCAGCAGGCGCAGGTAGTCGGAACCCCATGTTTCCGGATCTGCATATAAAAATTCTCCTGCCAAAAGCGGTTTGGTAAATTCTCCCGTAACAGGGTGGTTCTGATACCAGATACTTTTGTGGATGAGCGAATTAAGTTCGTCCATATTGCTGAAAGGCATTCTGGCAACGGAAACGTCGGGCAGCAGGTCGTCTTCATCGGGTTCGCCCCAGCGGCTGTCACCGTCGTCGTTCCAGGTTCCGTCAAGAGCCGAATAATAGAGGTCGGCAGGAATATCGTTGCTTTCAACACCGCCACCCGAAATTACATAACAATAAAATCCACGGTACGGTATAATTTCCACGTCGCCACCCAGCAAAACAAATTCAATTCCGTGATTTTGAAATTCCTGAATGATAAAATTTCTGATTTTTTCCTGAGTGTCCTGTCCCGAAACGGTATTGTTGATATAGGTAACCGAATAAACTTTGGAACGTATTCCTCTTTCAAGATAGATGTTTCGCAAATCGTCGAAAGCATTCAGATAACCGGTTCCCGTAATAATCAGCATTCTGTAATCCTCCATCGAGCGGTTTGCCGATGTATTGTAACGTTTCAGCATTTCGGGATTTTGAGCCAGCAGTTGCACATTTTCATTAATCCAACCGTTGTGTCGCAGGTTTTTTAATGCTGCATTCGAATTTTGAATTTTTTCCGTTTTGACGGTAATGGTTACTTTTTTGAAATAAGAGAGTTTTCCCGTAACGGGATTGTACCTCACCGGTGTAAATGCAGAAAGTGCAAATCCGTGACCTGCCAGAAAAGATGTTTGTAATCTTCCGGTGGCTTTTTCGGGGATGGTTTTGTTGCTTTTATATACTTTTTTATTAATGACAAACGGTGCCTTTGTCGTATCTGAATATTTTTGTGACGGTTGGTAAGGCCAAAGTTGATAAGAACCGTCTATCATTACTTCATCTTCTCCTTCAAAGGTAATGGAAACAGCCTTCTCACCGGGTGGAAGCAAAAGACTAACCGAAAAATAGGGCAATGAGGGTTCGCCCGCACGGTTGGTTTGCATGGAATTTGGGAATACTATTTTTTGATAAGTACCTTTATTCTCAAATACCGGGTTTCCAATGGTATAACTCTTTTTAATCACTCCGGCATACATACCTGTACCAAAGATAACAAGTAAAACGGCCAATAAATACTTTTTCATTAAGATTATTTTTTGTGTAAATAATTGCAAATATTAATCAAAACTGTTTCGTATGACAAGGAATAATAATATTGGGTTGTAAATAAAACGGATTATTTGGAAAGAAACCCTATAAAATTCCGAAAGTTTTTAGTATTTCCGCAAGTTTTTTATCGTTTTTGGCGTACTCTATCAATACTTTTTTAAGGTTTTCCTGTGTCTGTTGATTGTTTTCCGTTTTTATCCTCAAAGGATCCATGGCAGTACGTCTGTCCCAAATTATAAAACCGAAGATAAACAGCATAATGGAAATAATAATTCCCATTCCCCAATATAAAAGTGATCTTATGTCGTTTATTTGTTGTTGCAGACTTTCAAAGCGGGTGTTTGTTTTT
>JALVZH010000097.1 GCA_027022105.1 Bacteroidales bacterium
ATCTTTCGGAACTGGAACCGGCTTTGAACGGGCCTTTCACACCCGATTTAAGAAATCCGGTTTCCGAAATCGGTAAAAAAGCCAAAGAAAACGACTGGCCGCTGAACATGGAAGCAGGACTTATCGGCTCGTGTACCAACTCTTCATACGAAGACATCACCCGTGCCGCCAGCATTGCCCGGCAGGCCGTTGCAAAAAAACTGAAAACCAAAGCCGAACTCTTTATTACACCGGGTTCGGAGCAAATAAGATACACCATTGAGCGCGACGGATTAATTCAGGAATTTGAAAAAATGGGCGGAACGGTACTGGCCAATGCCTGCGGACAGTGTATCGGACAGTGGGACCGCGAAAGTGTAAAAGACGGTCATCGTAACTCGATTGTAACCTCATTTAACAGAAACTTTGCCAAACGCAACGACGGCAATCCCAATACTTATGCCTTTGTAACGTCTCCGGAAATGGTAATGGCCTATTCCATTGCCGGAACATTGGATTTTAACCCGCTTACCGATTATCTGATTAATGAAGAAGGTGAAAAGGTTAAACTGGATATGCCCGAAGGCGTTGTTTATCCTCCCAAAGGTTTTGATGTTGACGATCCCGGCTATCAGGCTCCCGCAGAAGACGGCAGCAAAATAGAGGTGGTTGTGAAACCCAATTCGGAAAGGCTGCAGCTTTTGAAACCTTTTCCCGAATGGGACGGCAACGATTTTAAAGGTCTTCACCTTTTAATTAAAGCCAAAGGAAAATGTACTACCGACCATATTTCCATGGCCGGTCCCTGGTTGCGCTATCGCGGACATCTGGAAAACATTTCACAGAATTTGCTCATCGGTGCGGTTAATTACTTCAATGAAAAGACAAATCTGGTAAAGAACCAGCTTACAGGCGAATATATGGCTGTTCCCGAAGCGGCAAAAGCTTATCGTGATCAATCGGTTGGGTCCATCATTGTTGGTGACGAGAATTACGGCGAAGGCTCATCGAGAGAACATGCCGCCATGGAGCCAAGGTTTATGGGCGTTAAAGCGGTTCTGGTGCGTTCGTTTGCCCGTATCCACGAAACCAACCTGAAAAAACAGGGAGTTTTGGCGCTTACCTTTGCCAATAAGGCCGATTACGATAAAGTGCAGGAAGACGATACTTTTGATATTCTGGGATTAAGAGAGTTTGCTCCCGGAAAACCGTTTACCGTGGTATTACACCATAAAGACGGCACAACCGATGAGTTTCTTGCTAACCACACTTACAATGAAAATCAAATTGAGTGGTTTAAAGCGGGAAGCGCCCTGAACCTCATCAGGAAACAGAACGCAAAACAGTAACTACCTCCGGTTGAACGCCGGTGTACGGATTGGCTCCGGGTGGGTTGAAATGTATATACCTCCCGGAGCTTTTATTTTTTTACCTCTGGAGGAATCTGGCAGGAATATCTTGTACATCGGTTGATTCGTAACTACCCCACATCCTAATTCCGATCTGCCTCAGGTGCAAAAAGACCGGCCTTGTGAGATGGAATGGCGTGGAAATCTTTTTTTCTCAAGCTGACGGAGGTCTTACTTGCAAATTAGCGTCCAATCCGTCAGGTTCGGGTCTGCCGCATGGGTTTTCTTGCCCTGAAAGGGCAAAATATATTTTGCACCGTACAAAACTTTGCGGAGTGCGGTGCGGAAAAGGGAAGAAATCAGGTTTTGGCGGGTTCTGAGTGAGCCAACAGGAAGGCTATGATGATAGTGGCTCACGAAGAATCCACGAATGATTTAACCACCTTTATATCTATTTGAAACACTTGTTTATAAGAAGATAAATGTTAAGGAGATCCCTCTCCGCCTCAAGCGGGTCGGAACATGACAAAATCGATACCCGGTAAAAGATAAAAGTTGGGAAAGAATAACGAACACCGATTAACGAATACGTGTCTGCCTCCGGCTGAACGAATTCCGATTTATTGAAGAACGAAGAATTACGGATTTAAGAACGAATTGAAAATGAGCAATCAGCCAAAGGCAGACACGTATTCAACGCTTAATGAGCAATTAGCAAGTGGATGAGAAAACATAACATACACTTTACCCTATAATTCAGAGGACACTGACGAGAAGACCAAAGGGACGGCGTGCCCGATGAATCCCCGGAATTATATGTGTACCGTATTGCAAATTGGAATAGAAGCACGAGGGAATATTCTTCCCCGCCTTAGGCGGGTCTGAATTGGGTCGGGAAGTGAGAAAAGATGTAAGATATCCGATGTAAGACATTAGAATTAAGAACGGAAATTGCAGCAGGGATGGGAGCGTAGCCCGCAGCCGGCAGGGCTTGTGAGGCTTGCGGCGAGGAGGCTGAGCGGTGAGCGAAGACCCCGCAGCCGCATCATAGCCGAACAGCCCTGCCGGCGAGGACTATAGCGGACAGCAGATTGCGATGCCTGATGGCATGCAACTACAAGCAGATTGCGATGCCTTGCGGCATGCAACTGCAAGCCTGCCAGGCCGCCCTGATAAATACAAAACAAGAAAATTACCAGCCAAATTAAAAACTTCCATTTTCTAATAAAATCAGAAGGTTTAAATACCGATAATTTTTACCTTTGCAAACCTTTTATGGCTTTTGAAACTGAATTAATAACATTATAATTTTACGATTATGGCATTTGATATAGATATGATTAAAACGGTTTACGACCGTTTCCCGGGCAGGGTTGACAAGGCAAGAGAACTAACGGGCAAACCGCTGACGCTTGCCGAGAAAATTTTATACGCTCACCTCGACGAAGGCGAACCGAAAAACGTTTATACCCGCGGTGAATCGTATGTTGATTTCCGTCCCGACCGCGTAGCCATGCAGGACGCCACTGCACAAATGGCTTTGCTGCAGTTTATGCAGGCCGGAAAAAACAAAGCGGTAGTACCTTCTACCGTGCATTGCGACCACCTGATTCAGGCCAAAGAGGGTGCCGAAAAAGACCTTGAACGAGCCAAATATACCAATCAGGAAGTGTATGACTTTCTTGCTTCCGTATCGAACAAATACGGCATTGGATTTTGGAAACCGGGTGCCGGTATTATTCACCAGGTAGTTTTGGAAAACTATGCTTTTCCGGGCGGGATGATGATTGGAACCGACTCGCACACCCCCAATGCGGGCGGCCTCGGAATGGTAGCCATTGGCGTGGGTGGTGCCGATGCCGTTGACGTAATGGCCGATATGCCGTGGGAACTGAAATTCCCCAAACTGATAGGTGTAAAACTTACCGGAAAGCTTAGCGGATGGCTGGCTCCCAAAGATGTAATTCTGAAAGTTGCCGATATACTTACCGTAAAAGGCGGTACCGGCGCCATTGTGGAATATTTCGGCGAAGGAGCACGTGCCCTTTCGGCTACGGGTCGTGCCACCATTTGTAACATGGGTGCCGAAATAGGTGCTACCACCTCAACATTCGGATTTGACGAAAACACAGCCGAATACCTGCGTCAGACAGGACGTGCCGACGTTGCGGAACTGGCCGAAAAAATAGCACCTTACCTTACAGGCGACGAAGAGGTGTATGCAAATCCGGAAAAATATTTCGATCAAGTAATAGAGATCAATCTTTCGGAACTGGAACCGGCTTTGAACGGGCCTTTCACACCCGATTTAAGAAATCCGGTTTCCGAAATCGGTAAAAAAGCCAAAGAAAACGACTGGCCGCTGAACATGGAAGCAGGACTTATCGGGTCGTGTACGAACTCTTCATACGAAGACATCACCCGTGCCGCCAGCATTGCCCGGCAGGCCGTTGCAAAAAAACTGAAAACCAAAGCCGAACTCTTTATTACACCGGGTTCGGAGCAAATAAGATACACC
>JALVZH010000098.1 GCA_027022105.1 Bacteroidales bacterium
AGATAAGGCTACCCGTGCCTTAAAAGCTGCTGTAAATTTTCTTCTTTTTGATTTCATAATTCCACTGTTAAAATTAAACTTTTTTTCATCTTAACTAGTGGTCTGATTTTTGGGGAGTATTATATAGGTCAAAAAATTTTAAGTTAGTAATAATTGTTTAAAAAATAAGTTAAGTCTTCCCCGAACAGGAAAGACATTGGATTTCCGTACGGAAAATCTTTGGATAAAAAAGTGTAAAAAAGCTAAGGGGGATGTATGCAAAAGTTAATCAGGCTGTTAACTCTCTCTCTCTCTCTCTCTCTCTCTCTACGAAAATGCGGTTTTCAGCGTAAATGGCTTTCATTTGTTTTTGTTTTGGAGTGTAAAAATAAATGAAAAATTAAAACGAAAACAAAATAAATTGTTAAAAAACGGACAGCGGATAAGTGATGTTGATAAATTCCCGGATGTTGAATTGGAAAAGAAGTACGTGGGTGAGATTCCGTCGCCATGCCAGCCCCAAAGTCCAGCCTAAAAATGGCTTGGAATTGGGACGCGGGAGGTCGGTATAATTTTGTCATCAAGGCAAACCATGCCCATATAATTACAAAACAGGATGTTACATCAAACAAAACCTTCCAAACTAAAAAACTCAACCCCGAACCTTTGCCTGAGTATTGCCTGCGGCATATCGAATACAGGTACTTTTGCGGCATCTATAATGGCCGAATCTCCCGAACAGATGCAGCCCCGTTCCACCTCTTTTAATACATGATCCGGCGAATAAACCGGAACCGCGCTGCCCCGCAGGTTTCTTTCTTTCATTTGTCCGTTAACGAGCACAACCATATTGCCGCTGTGGCTTATGGGTTTGTCGAAACAGAGTGTTACATTCTCCGGTTGAAGCGTTTCCAAATAATCCAGCATAAGCATCACCGACCTTTCAAGTATTTCCCTGCGCAATTTTTTCCGGTGCAGTTCCGATACATCCCGCAAAAAGCCGTCCATGCCAATGAATACAAAATTGCCGTTGAGGTAACTGCCAACGGTTCTCACCACATTAAAACCGTCAATATAAATATTGCTGCCCGGAGCTATCCGGTCTGTTTTGACTTTTTGCCTGGCTTTGATTTTTCCGGCTGTCACCACACCGCGATAGAGCAAAACCCGCTCTGCTGCCGGAAGACGGTAA
This sequence comes from Bacteroidales bacterium, assembly GCA_027022105.1. GTDB lineage: Bacteria > Bacteroidota > Bacteroidia > Bacteroidales > F082 > Sulfidibacterium. The sequence goes on from JALVZH010000098.1 coordinate 1,172, forward strand.
TGGTCGCCTGTAAGCTTTACAATACCTTTTTGCGGGTAATTCCGCTCCAAAAGATAGCGATAATCGCGCAAAGCATCATAAAAATGTTCCGAAACGGTAAATGTTTGCTTTCTATTCATATTTTTGTAAAAATATTAAATTTACGGAAATAAAAATGAAGTTACTTATCATAAACGGTCCCAATTTAAACCTGTTGGGACAGCGGGAAACGGAAATTTACGGAAACATCTCTTTCGACGGGTACCTGGAAATGTTGAAACAACAGTTTTCAAATGTTGATATTCAGCATTATCAGTCAAATGTGGAAGGGGAAATTATCAACCGGCTTCATGAAGCCAATTTAGAGGTTAATGGTGTAATCCTCAATGCAGGGGGATATACCCATACTTCCGTTTCCATTGCCGATGCCATCAAAGCCATTGATGTACCTGTAATTGAGGTACATATCTCCAATGTTTTTGCCCGCGAACCGTTTCGCCACCAGTCGTACATAGCCCCCAACTGTGCCGGCACCATTGTGGGTTTCGGGCTCGATTCCTACTATCTTGCGGTAAGCTACTTTGTTAAAACGCTGACGGGGTAATGGGTGGTTATGTTGTAAAAAATGGTTTGCTTTTTCCAAATTGAGTGCTAATTCGGTAACAATAATTGATGCAATTTCAGGGATGTTATGACAATAAGTGCTAAAATTTTAGTGCTATAATTGGCAATCAATACCCGTCTTATAAAGTATGAAATATTAAAAAGACAACTAATGTAATAATATATGAGAAATTACATTTTGTTTCCTGTGGTAAACAAAATTTAATTAATTTTGTTTCCTGTAATGAACAAAATATAGAATCTTGGATACTTTAATAAAACGTCATATTGATTTGGTTAATCAGACACCGCTTGATTTTCAGCGAAGTATTATGGCGCAATTACCATGGGATCAACGCCTGATAGGAATTAAAGGTTCGCGGGGGGTAGGTAAAACCACACTTTTGTTACAATATATCAAACAAAAGTACGGCACCTCATTAAAAGCAATGTATATTTCGCTGGATAATCTCTATTTTACCGAAAACAGTTTGAGTGATTTTGTTGAGGATTTTGTTGCGAGAGGCGGGGAACACCTTTTTGTTGATGAAGTTCATAAATACAGTAATTGGGCAATCGAAATCAAAAATATTTACGATTATTATCCAAACCTGAAAATTGTTTTTACCGGCTCATCTTTGTTGGAAATATTAAATTCAAGGGTTGATTTAAGCCGCAGGGCATTGATTTACAATATGCAGGGGCTTTCTTTCCGTGAGTTTCTTACGTTCCGTTATAATATCGGTCTGCCGGTTGTAAGTTTGAATGAAATAATAGAAAATCATACCCGTATTGCACTTGAACTAAAGGAAAAAGTGAAACCGTTAAAATATTTCGAGGAATATTTAAGGGTGGGGTATTTTCCTTTTTACGATGGTAATGAAGTGTTGTATTATAAGCGATTGCAGGAAATCATAAATATGATTATAGAGATTGAGCTGCCTTTACTTCGAAATACGGATGCTTCAATTATCGGAAAAATAAAGCAAATGCTTTATATCATAAGCCTTTCATCACCTTTTAAACCCAATGTATCGGCATTGGCCGCCAAAATAAAAACAACACGTAAAACGGTATTGGAATACATTAACTATTTGAATGATGCTAATGTTTTAAACGTTTTGAGAAAAGACAGTTTCGGGGTGAGCCTGTTGCAAAAACCCGAGAAGATTTTTCTTGAAAATACCAACTATATGTATGCCATTCTTACACAAAATCCTGAGAAGGGAAATCTCAGGGAAACATTTATGATGAATCAGTTAGCTGAAAAACATAAGGTTAACTATTCGGATAAAGCGGATTTTACGGTTGACGATACCTATACCTTTGAAACAGGCGGTAAAAATAAAGACGGCAAACAAATTGAAGGATTGGAAAATGCTTTTGTGGCTGCGGACGGTATTGAGTTCGGTTATGATAACAAGATTCCGTTGTGGCTCTTCGGGTTTATGTATTAACGGTTACGGCTGAGGTGTGTATTGATTTCTAATATCGGTCCCCGTTTTTTAATCATAATGAAATCTGCATTTTACTATAAGTATTTCATCATCCCTGACAGTATAAATAAGCCTGTGTTCACCGTCAATTCTTCGGGACCAAAAACCTTTGTATTTATACTTTAAAGGTTCTGGTTTTCCGATTCCGGTAAATGGTCTCCTTGAAATGTCTTTTAACAAATCATTTATTCTTTTGAGATATTTTTTATCGGTTTTTTGCCAATATAAATAATCTTCCCATGATTCATCAACAAATTTGTATTTCATGGTTCAATTAAATCTTTTTGAAACGATTCCCCTTTTTTCAATTTCTCAATTGCCGAATCAAGTCTTGCTTCATTCTTTTTGGATGATAATTCGTGTTGTGTTGCCGTAAGGGAATTGTATTCTTCCAGTGATATTACTACTACTCCGGTACCTTTGCCGCGATTGATAATCAATGTTTCGAAGTCTTCGGTAACCGAGTCAAGATATTTTTTAATATTTTTTCGAAAGTCTGAAATGGTTGCTGTTAACATAGTTGTAATTATTATGTACGAAAATTTGTACAAAAGTACGTACAATAATTAAATTTTCAAAATAAACT
>JALVZH010000099.1 GCA_027022105.1 Bacteroidales bacterium
CGACGATTTTGTTGCGTTCAAAAACAAATATCCGGATCATATTGTGGTATCTTACATCAACACCACGGCGGCCATAAAAACCGTTTCGGATGTAATTTGCACTTCGGGCAATGCAGTGCAGATAGTAGATTCGTTTCCCAATGATCAGAAAATTATTTTTGCGCCCGACCGTAACCTCGGGGGCTATGTAAACCGTGTTACGGGACGCAATATGGTTTTATGGAACGGAACCTGTGAGGTACACGACATTCTTACTGCGGAAGCAGTGCTGAAAATGAAAGAGGATCATCCCGAAGCTAAAATCATTGCACATCCCGAATGTCAGCAGCAGATATTAGAAATTGCCGATTTTGTGGGTTCCACTACCGGATTGCTGAAATTTGCCCGCAGCAACGATGCAAAAGAATTTATTGTAGCTACCGAAACTGGAATTTTACATCAGATGCGAAAGGAATCGCCTGAAAAACAGTTTTATGTGGTTCCTTCCGACAGTACCTGCTCGTGCAACGATTGTCCTTACATGAAATTAAATACTATGGAAAAAGTATATTTGTCGCTGAAAAACGAAGAACCTTGTGTATCTTTGGATGAAAATACGATTCAATCGGCACGTAAGCCCATTGAAAGAATGCTTGAAATTTCAAGAAAATTGAAGTTGATTTGATAAGGTTGATTAAATTAATATATGACAGGAAGTGTAAAAGTATTTGAAAAGAAAAAATTGAATATCTTTTTAATTAACCCACCCCTGCACCCCTCCAAGGAGGGGAACAGTGGAATTCAATTTTTTCTTTTCAAATATTTAATTTAGAATATCAAACAAATTGGATATGAAAAAGAATAAAATTTTGTATATTGGTTTTATCCTGGCGCTGTTTTTAACCTCTTGCTCCAGCACCACCTATTTTACCAACGAAATGAGAAATACCTTGTACAAAAACGGTGAACCTGTATCAAAAGTTCAGTTTTACAATTCTCACTCAATAATTTTAAAGAGAAACTTGTCGTATGCCGATACCAAGGTGGCCAGAGGTACCATAAAATTTGAAAACGGGCAATATGTAGAGGAAATTATCATACCGAAAAATACCCCCGGTGTTGCCGTAGGGCAAGGAAGAAACTATTTGAACGTGGCATTTGAAAACGGACGCAACAGGGATTTGAAATTTGTAAAAAACGACAGGGATTATTATCAGTTTACACCCGAAAGCTGGAACAACAATTACGGTAAAGTGATTTACGATACCCTTATTTATTATGTGGAACCAGGTAGCGACAGGGCATTGCTTAAAGTGAAAAAAGAGATTGTTAATAATTTTCAGAAAAACAAACGGGTGGTTAAAGGTGTAACCGTGGGAAGAGAATGAGTTTGATAAAAAAAACCATATGGCTTTTTATTTTAACGGTGCTGATACCTTTTGCGGTTAAGGGACAAACCAACGATTCCATTAATCCCAACGGATACAATGTGTTTCATTATCCCAACGGAAATATATCGAGCGAGGGTACCATGCGAAACGGAAAACCCGACGGATATTGGAAAAATTATTACGAAAACGGTATTTTAAAGTCGGAAGGAAACCGGAAAAATTATCTGCTCGACAGTTTGTGGCGTTTTTATGACGAAGAGGGCAAACTGGTTTTGGAAGTGAATTATAAAAACGGAAAGAAGAACGGATTCAGAACAACCTATCAGGGCGATGAAGTAGTAAAAGAAAATTTTGTTGATGATGTAAAACAGGGATATACTTACACATATTATCCAAACGGAAAGCTGCATTTTAAAATACCTTTTGTTGACGGACTGGAAAACGGACAGGCGGTAGAGTATGCACCCGACGGAAGAATTATTCAGCTGATTCAATATAAAAAAGGATATGTAACGGGCAGGCAGCGCATAAACAGGTACGATTCGGATTCGCTTCCCAACGGAAAGTGGATATGGTTTTACGATGATGAAAAAATTCACATAACCGGAAATTTTAAACATGGTTTAAAAGACGGATATTTTAAAACTTTCGACAGGGACGGAAATCTTATTTCCACCGAAAAATTTGTAAACGGTGAAAAAGAGAAAAAAGAGGAAAATCTGGAAGTGCTCGATGTCCGTTACGATTACTATCCCGACGGTAAAATAAAGGTAATGGGGACCTATACAAAAGATGGTGTTCCCGAGGGTGTGCGCCGCGAATATGACGAAAAGGGAAACATTGTAAAATCCTATATTTTTAAATACGGAAAAATTATAGGCGAAGGTATTTTTACGGAAGCCGGACAGAAGCAGGGTTTTTGGAAAGAGTATTATGATGACGGTAAATTGAAAGCTTCGGGATTTTACAACAAGGATTTACGAACCGGAAAATGGAATTTTTATTATCCCAACGGACAACTGGAACAACAGGGTAAATATGTAAACGGTGATCCGGATAGTATTTGGGTTTGGTACTACGACGACGGTAACCTGTTGCGTAAGGAAAATTATTACAAAGGTCAGCCCGATGGCGATTATGTGGAATACGACAGAAAGGGGAATATCATTACCAAAGGTGAATATATCGAAGGAAAGAAAGAGGGGTTGTGGATAACCTATACCGGAAAAAGTAAAAAGGAAGAAAATTATTCCGATGGAATGTTAAACGGTTGGGTGCGACATTATTATGATGACGGAACGTTGAAATACGAAGGAAAATTTGTTGACGACCTGCCCAACGGCGAACATAAATGGTATTGGCCCAACGGAAAATTGAAACAGGCCGGACGCTATGTTATGGGAATGAAAACCGGCGAATGGAAAAAATTTGACGAAAACGGAACACTTGTAATATCAATACTTTATAAAAACGGAAAAGAGGTTAAATACGACGGGGTGAAAGTGGATTAAGAAATAGACATTACACTGTTAAACAATAAATTACATTTTTTTGTAAATATTAGATGAATTTTGTTTATGATTCAATTCATTTTATTGCAAATTGTAAGCTATATTTGTATAATTAATTATGGACAAGATTGGAGAAATATTAATTATAGTAACGGGTAAAACAGGAAAAATAAAATTAACACCCGAAAGTTATGATATTAAATATATAGTTGATATTTTACAAAATGTTGAGAATCTTTTATTTCCTGAAAATAAAAAAAACAGACCACTCATAACTTACGACATACAAAAAGGATCAGTAAAACATATATTCAAAACTTCTTTTCAGACTGTAATTGGATTTAATGCAGTGTTACATCAAATTAGTCAGAACGGTTCGATAGATTTTTTACAATTAAAAACGGCAAGAGCATTTGAATCTTTTCAAAAAATTTCAGTTCAAAAAAACTATGATTTTGAAATAACAACCTCTGTTGAACCGAACAGTTCCGTAATTATAACACCAAAGACAAAATTTTACAGAACAGAAGATATTTGGGTTGATGCCGAATTTTATTTTTATGGTGTATTAAAAGATGCCGGTGGAAAAAATAATGCAAACATTCATATTGATACTAAGGATTACGGATATCTGATAATTGAAACAAATCAGAAATTTTTAGCTGAACGGACTGAAAATTTATTGTATAAAAAATTTGGTGTTCGTGCTATTGGGAAACAAAATATTGAAACGGGAGAAATTGATACACATTCGTTAAAACTTATAGAACTGATTGATTATAATCCTGATTATGATGAAAGTTACCTGAAAAAATTGATAACAAAGGCAAAGAATTCATGGAAAGGTGTTGATACTGACAGATGGTTAATCGATTTAAGAGGTGATTATGAATAATAGTGTTTTACTTGATACAAGTTTTTTTATTCGCCTTCTTAATGAAGATGATAAATTACATGAGAATGCAATAGATTATTTTAAATATTTTTTAGAACACAGTATTGAATTAAAAGTATCAACTATTTCAATAGCAGAGTATTGCGTATTAGGAAAAATAGATGAATTACCTTTAAGAAATATTCAGATTATTCCTTTTAATTTGGATCATGCTAAAGTAACAGGTGAATTTGCCGAAATAATTTTTCAACAAAACAAAATATCTCGTGATTCTTTAATGCCAAGAGCAATCATTCCTAATGATTCAAAATTATTTGCCGTAGCTCATTCGGATAAAACCATAACACATTTCGTTACATCCGATAAACGGTCGATTAAAACATATAATAAACTGAGTTCTAAAATAACACCGAAATTCGAATTAATCTTTATTGATAAACCATTTAATGAAGTTTTTGGAGTTTTAAATTTTTAATTGTTTTATGAAAAAAATATTTACACTGTTGATTTTTATCGGCACAACATTTTATTTACAAGCCCAAAAAATTGATACAAAGTATATTCCCAATCAAATGCTTATTCAGTTTTCCACTGAAAAAGAAGCCGGAGATTTTTTAAAAAATAAAAGTAATTACAACATTGTAACTTCTGAAACTGTTTCCGGCAGGTTTCATATTTATCTGCTTACTATTGATGATAAAATTGCAAAAACAGAGGCGGTAAAAGAGAAATTATCGAAATTACCGGGGGTAGCGAATATTCAATATAATCATCTGGTAAGTTTGCGTGAAGGGCGAGAAACTTTTCCCAACGATTCACTTTTTGACGAGCAATGGTCGCTTTATAACGACGGTACCGGCGGCCTTGCCGATGCCGATATTGATGCCACGGATGCCTGGGACATTACCACCGGCGGATTAACAGCTACGGGCGATACCATTGTGGTAGCCATTATTGACGGTGGCGGCGACATTCATCACGAAGATGTGGATTTCTGGAAAAATTATGCGGAAATTCCAAACAATCAGATAGATGACGACCAAAACGGATATGTTGATGATTACGACGGTTGGAATGCCTACGACAACAACGGAACCATTCCTTTGCACAACCACGGGATACATGTGATGGGCATTGCCGGTGCCATAGGAAACAACAATATCGGCGTTTCGGGTGTAAACTGGACGGTGAAAACATTGCCCATAGCGGGTTCGTCAACTACCGAAGCCATTGTGGTTCGTGCGCTGTCGTATCTTTATGTGGTGAGGGAACAATACAACAACACAAATGGTCAGGAAGGTGCCTTTGTGGTGGCCGACAACTGTTCTTTTGGTGTGGATAAGGGAAATCCGGCCAATTATCCCATTTGGGAAGCCATGTACGATTCGCTGGGCCGGCTGGGGGTTTTAAGTTGCGCCGCTACGGCCAACAAACCCTGGGATATCGATTCGGTTGGCGATGTTCCCACAGCTTTTTCTACCGATTACATGATTGCCGTTACCAATACCACCCGGCGCGATCAGCTTTACACATCTGCCGCATGGGGCGATACCACCATTGATTTGGGTTCACCCGGAACAAGCATTAAATCAACGTTAATCAACAACGGATACGGTTATAAAACAGGAACATCCATGGCCACACCCCATGTTACCGGTTCGGTGGCACTGTTGATTTCCGCAGCCGATTCCGGTTTTATGGTGAATTTTAAAAACAACCCTGCCGAGGGCTCTTTACTGTTGAAAAATTTCCTTTTACAGGGTGTGGATACCATACCTGATTTAGTGGGGAAAACCGTAAGCAGCGGAAGACTTAATATTTATAATGCCATTATGCTTTTACAAAATGCCCCGGTCATTGTTACCGACCCTGATTCAGTTTATGCCGAAGCACCGTTAAATTCGCAAACGGAAGAGGTTTTGGTTTTGAGCAATGGCGGTAACGATACGCTGTTTTATTCAGTAAGTATCGAAAACCAACCGCAATGGATTACCCTGAGTAGCGACAGCGGTGCTGTTGCAGGTGGAGGTTACGAAGATATTACCTTATATTTCGACGATCAGGATTTGGATACGGGGTATTACTATTGCACAATGAATATAACGGGAAAAAATACCTTTTCGAAGCAGGTTTCCGTAGCTTTTTATGTGTATGATAATGTCGGGATAGTTCACAACAGGCAACAAAGTGTTAAGGTTTATCCCAATCCTGCCAAAGATGAGTTGTTGATGAATATCTCTTTAAAAAGTTCGGAAAAAATCACCGTAGCATTGTATAATCAAACCGGTAAAAAGGTGCTTGAAAAAGATAATGTTTTCATAAATGGCGGTAAACTCATTAAACTGGATTTAACCAACCTACCCGGAGGGGTTTATTATTATCAAATTATCTCATCTTCAATACCGCTTAAAACAGGTAAAGTGGTTAAAATGAAGTAAAAACCCTGACCTTTCAGGTGGTGTCATCCCGCAGCTTAGCGTAGGGATGACCTCCTGAAAGGTCGAAAACGGTAATGAAATCGGAGATAAATTTCTTGCATGGGGCAACCTTTCCGGACTCGGCCCACATGCCTGCGGCGACCGAAAAGGTTATGATGTGGCCGAAATTTTTGGCCTATAGCAGAATGATATTCTGAAAGGTCACTCACGGTAATGAAATCGGAGATAAATTTCTTGCGTTGGGCAACCTTTCCGGTCTCCACCCGCATGCTTACGGCGACCGAAAAGGTTACGTTGTGGCCGAAAAGGATATGTTATTCCATAAGATAATCTTTTAACCCTCTTTTGGTTATGTTTTCTTTATGAAAAGAAATAAAATCTTTTTTAGAGCCGAACAGATTGAGAACATATTCCTTGTTTACCTTTGAAGGTTTATTACTCAAAAAAGCATTATAGGAAGAATATTTCCAGCTTTCATAATCATCGGTAAGTCCGTGGTGTATGGGGTTTCGGTGAATATAACATATTAACGAGGTCAAATAATCATCTTTGTCAACAAGAATACGTTTGAAAGAGTACAGGAACAATCTTCCTTTTCTTTTGTGTACATTGTTGAAAGATTTGGCGTAGCTGTTAAAAAAATTGCTGAAAGCAGCATTAATCAATTTTTCCGGTTCATTGCCACCTCGTTTTAACAATTTTACAGGAATTTTTTCTTTCTCTTTAATATTAACCAATAAATGAAAGTGGTTTGGAATCAGACAATAAGCAATTACGTCAATCCATGGTAATAAAAAATAATCAAGTTTTTGCAGAAAATAGAAATAATCCTTCCCGGAAATGAACAATTTATCACTGCTCACGGCTCTGTTTAAAATGTGATAAGTTTCACCAAACCGGAGTTTTTCATGTTGATTAACCGTTTTTTGCCGGATATTCATTTTGATGATTTTCTATTTGTAAAATTACAAATAATTGTGTTTCACCCGGACCCTGACCTTTCAGGTGGTGTCATCCCGCAGCTTGGCGTAGGGATGACCTCCTGAAAGGTCGAAAACGGTAATGAAATCGGAGATGTATTTCTTGCGTTGGGCAATTTTTCTGGTCTCTACCCGCCAACCAACGGCGACCGAAAAGGTTACGTTGTGGCTTGAATATACGGGATATTGCAGAGAGATATTCTGAAAGGTCGCTCACGGTACTGAAATCGAAGAAGTATTTCTTGCATGGGGCAACCTTTCCGGTCTCTACCCGCATGCTTACGGCGACCGAAAAGGTTAAGATGTGGCTTGAATATACGGCATATTGCAGAGTGATATTTTGGAGGGTCGCTCACGGGACTGAAATCGGAGATAAATTTCTTGCGTTGGGCAACCTTTCCGGTCTCCACCCACATGGCTGCGGCGACCGAAAAGGTTATGATGTGGCCGGAAAGATTTTACTTCAGCAGTTCTGCCAGTTTATCCTGAAGTTTTTGTCCGCGAAGGTTTTTGTCCACAATAATGCCTTTTGAATTTATTAATACATTATGCGGAATAGACTGCACGCCGTAAAGTTTAGCAGCTTCCGAGCTCCAGTATTTCAGGTCGGAAACATGAGTCCAGGTCAGGCCGTCTTTTTTAATGGCTTCCACCCATTTATCATGATCTTTATCAAGCGAAACCCCGAATACAGTAAAGCCTTTGTCGTGATAATTTTTGTATGCGGTTACCACATTGGGATTTTCGCCGCGACACGGCATACACCACGATGCCCAAAAATCAACAAGTGTGTATTTGTTTTTTTCCACAACAGAGGAGAGTGAAACGGGATTTCCGTCGGGATCGTTAAGGGTAAAATCAACGAAATGTTGACCTACAGCTACTCTTTTCAGGGTTTTTACCCGGTCTTGCAGATGTTTTACATAATAGGAATTATTTATGGAAGAGTCGAAAGCCGATACTACCGAATCGAGCTGGTTAACATTCAGCGAATAAGAGTTATTCATGATAATAAATGCAGAAACCACATCTTTGTTATGACGCATGGCATAACCTATCATGTAGTTGTTCTTTTCGTCCTGGAGCTTGTTGTATGCCTCTTCTATTTCATCCATCTTTTTTGTATCACCGTTTTTCCGGGCCACGCTGTAATCCTGACCCATTGCATTTTCCATCTGGCTGAATTTGGAAACAGAATCCTGATAGGCCATATAAAGGTCTTGTGATTTGGAACCCGTAACCTGAGGATTGCGCATGTGCATCAAATCGGTTTTTACATTAATGGTGCCTTTGTCAACCCAAATGGGCATGTATCCCTGTTTTTCTTTTAAAACGAAATAATACAGTTCGGGAGATTCAATATTACCCGAAAGGGAACCTTTACCGTTTTTCAATACCACCGAATCGTCTTTAACCCAGTTGCCGGCCCTGCGGTGTTGCATCACAACGGTTAAATCGCCATTGGCATCAACAATATCGAAATTGATGGTGAAATTGTTTTTCTTTTCCGTTTTACTGTTGTTGCAGGCCATAAATGAAACCGCCATAAAAGCAACAACCAGAGATAAAATTATTTTTCGCATGATGATTATAGGTTTATACATATTAAAAAATTACATGAAATATTGAAAAACGGAAAATGAATTCCACTGTTCCCCTCCTTGGAGGGGGAGGGGTGGGTTTATAAAAAGATATTCAATTTTTCGTTTTTCAATATTTCATTATTTATTTCAACATTAAATTATCCGGTGCAAAGCTAACAATTTAACTGTTGCCGTAGGTTTTGGATTATTATAGTGGTACGAAATCGCTTTTTTCGGCGCCGCAGTCGGGGCAAACCCAGTCGTCGGGCAGATCCTCAAACGGGGTTCCCGGTGCAATACCCGAATCGGGGTCACCTTCGGCGGGGTCGTAAATATGGCCGCAGACCGTACATTCCCATTTTTGCATGTTGCCGGAAGCAGGCTTTTCAGCAGTTTGTTTCTCTTCCGTTTTCTCTTTTTCGATATAGGTAGGTGCGTTTTTCGGGGCCAGGCCTTTTCTTACCTTACGGTAATAATCATAGGTAATGGGTTCTTTAACATCCGGTTCCAGAATATCGCCATCCAAAACTTCTCCGATAAAGAGAATATGGCTTCCCACATCAAGTTTTTGAACCACCTTGCACTCGAACCAGGCAATGGAATCTTCGGTAACGACAGGAATGCCCGATTTTCCGTTAATGTACCCGACATCTTCAAATTTATCAATATCCCTACCCGATTTATAGCCGAAAGTTCCCAGTATCTTCTTTGAAACCTCTTTATGAAGCACCGAAACGGAAAAATAACCGCTTTTTTCAATGATTTCCGAGCTGAAATTATCCTTGCTGCAACTGATGGCCAGTTGCGGTGGCTGTGCCGTTACCTGAAACGCGGTGTTGGCAATGTAGCCGTTTTTCTTTCCATTGTATTCGGAACCAATAATATACAGTCCGTAACTTAGGTTATAAAAAGCATTAAGATTCATATATTAAATATTATATGTTTAAACAGGTAAAATTAAGTGAACTTTAAATTCACCGGGAATTTAATGTCATATTAATTGTTAAAAAAGAGTAAACGATTTATTAAGATTAATGATAATGAATTGATTTAATGTAAATCATTGTAATTTTATTATTTTTTTAGGATTTTGTCTGGTGTCAAAAACATTCACTACATCAATTCGATTTTTGATAGAATTAATCCAGTAAATAATTTTTAAACACAAGATATCTAAATTCTTCCGGACGATTTAATAATAATTCTTCTTTTTGCCCTATGTTTGGATTATTACCTAAGCCTATCGTTTGATCTATGATACCATTAATTAAATTTAAAGCGGTTTTTTTACTTGCTTTTATTTCATAGTAATCGTAAATTTCTTTTAGTTTATCTTGTGCAAACTGTGTCCAATAAACTTCTAATTCCATTTTTTACGAAGTTCTGTAGCTTTTATTACTTTATCATTTCGTGAATCTTCTATTGCCTGATTAATTTCTTCATTAAATTGATCCAGACTAATTGGTTTAATTATTTTTTCGTACTGTTTGATTTTCAATTGTTTCATAGTTTTCTCCAGCCCAATAATTATATCTTCATTATTTAAGCGAAGAAATTCTTGAATAAACAGCAATTTTCTTGAATCTATATTCATGATAAAAATTTTAAATCAAAAATACAATTTTTTTTGCTGAATTAAATTACCCTTTAACCGGAACCATTTGTGCCAGTAAGTCATCCAGTTTGTATTTGGCAATTCCCGATCTTGTATCGGAAGCGGCATACGGCATCACCAGCCAGCCGTTGTGCAGGATTGCGCCGCACGAATACACAACATTGGGCACATAACCGTTGCGTTCCGACTCTTCGGGTATTAAAATCGGGTCTTTTATTTCGGCTATTACTTTTGCCGGATTGTTTAAGTCGAGCAGAATAGCACCGATGGCATATGTGCGTACAGCTCCTACTCCATGGGTAAGCAGCAACCAGCCTTTTTCCGTTTTAATGGGTGAACCGCTGTTTCCTATTTGGATAAATTCCCATTCGTATTTGGGTTCCCTTAACAATTGCGGATTTTCCCAGTAGTTCATATTATCGGAAAACATAATGAACAGATTCTCATTATCGTTACGCGAGATGTTGGCATATTTTCCGTTGATTTTTTCCGGGAAAAGGGCCATTCCTTTGTTTTGCGAACCCTCACCCATCAGGGTGCTTATTTTAAAGCGGTAAAAATCTTTGGTTTCCAAAAGTTGCGGCAGAATGGAAAAACCGTTATAGGCCGTATAAGTGGCATAGTAGGTAAGCTCTCCTTTTTCATTTCTGAATGCAACAAAACGGGCATCTTCAATAGCCCGGATATCGGTAGTGGAACGGGGGAAAATAACACGTTCCGAAATATCCGAATTAACATCAAACTCCACATCGTAATTGGAACGAACCAACCAATACAGTGTGTCTATGGCACGGTCGTGACCGGGTGTCATGGCTGTATTTTCTTTAAACCTTTGAACACTTTCATTCAGTTCCTCCAGAGTAAATGAGTCGAGTAAATTATCGAAAATACCTTTGGCAAGTTCATACTGGTTTGTGTCTTTCAGCTTTCTTTCAAAGTCCGATTTTTTATATTCAACGGCACTTATTACCTTGGCCAAATCAACAAGATGGCTCACCTGGTCCATGTGAATGTCTCCGTTTTTGTCGATGGTACCGCTGCGGAAAACAACGCTGGACATATGACCTTCGCCTACTGCACGGAAGCTGATAATTACCTTTAATTCATCTTTTTTTGTTCCGTTTTGAAACGGGTGGGGCACAACCGAAGGATTGAAAAGTGCTGCCGATTCGATGGAATATTCCAGTGTAAAGTAAGCGCCGATAAGCAGTTTGTCGTCAAGCTCCAAATCGTTGTAAATAGTAATGTCGAGCCTTTTATTTATTTCATCAAAATGATCTTTGAAAATGCGTTTGATATTCTTGTGTCGTTTTTCAAAATTGGTGATGGTTCTTTTTAATATGGCTTTGCGTTCCCGTTCCGATAATTTTAAAATACGGTCGAATATTTTATAAATCCGTATTTTATCCAGACCGAATAGTTTGGTAATCACGCGACTTTCATCCGGTAAAAACTGTAAATCCTGACGAATGGCTTTGGCTTTGCTGATTTTATATTCCATAGTTATCTGTTTTAAAAAAAGAAGATGATAAATTTAGATAAAATCGGAAAACAAAAGGAAAGAGAAAGGAAAATTTTTTGCTAAATTTGTAACAATATTTTATAGAAGCAAATAACGCTTCGTTAGAAAATAGAATTATATTCCTCAAAATAAGTGAAATAAGAGTACTTTTTAAAAGATATAAGAAAAATAATGGTAATTTTGGTAAGTATATAGAAACGTTAGGCTTCATGTTTGAAAAAAGGCGGTTTTCATTTAAAACATGTTTTACAAAGTTTGAGAAATAAAGGAGCAATAATCATTTATTTTTTAAAAAAAAGGATTGAACGATAAACAATTTCGGTG
>JALVZH010000100.1 GCA_027022105.1 Bacteroidales bacterium
TATACCGTTACCGATGCCGGTAATATTACCGTGGATACGGTTGCGGTTGAGGCACCGCACTGCGGTCAGAACAACGGCAGCATCACCATATCGGCTCATTCGGGTGCCACATCCTATTTGAACTACTCTGTTGACGATGGTAATTCATGGCAACAAAACAATCCTGTATTCCAAAATATTGCACCGGGCAATTATTTTATCCGCGTTAGCGATACCAACGGTTGCCAAAGCGTGTACAACCACAACCCTGTTTCGGTGGAAGATATATCCGCACCGGAACTGATTTCCATATCAACCGTTGATGAGACCAACTTCGACCAAAACGGAGAGATACACCTTACGGCCACAGGAAACGGAACACTTTACTACTCCATTGATAACGGAGGCTCTTTCCAAACAGATGACGGCAACTTTACCGGTTTACCGGCAGGCACCTACCACTGTATCATACAAGACGATTACGGCTGCGATACGGCTTTTGATGTAACGATAAACCGGCTCAGCACACAACTGCTTGAGGCCATTGCCGGCGACGGCCACTCCTGTTTGGGAGATGCGGCTGTGGTTCCGCTGGTAGTGTCGGGGTTCGACAGCGTAAAGCGTTTCCGGGCGGAACTGTTTTACGACAGCAGCGTACTAACAGTAAAGGGATACCAAAATGTCAACAGCGCCATAAAATATAACCTAAGTGTGCAGTGGGTGCAAAACAGCAACAGGGTCATCGCTCTTTGGGAAAACGCCACCCCGGTCACTCTTAACAACAACGCTACCCTCCTGCAACTTGTATTTGAGGGCAAAAAGGAGGGATATTCGGCGGTGGACTGGGCACACAGCGCAGGTGAAAGCAGTTTTATAAATCACCTTGGAGAACCCATTAACACCCAATACCAAACGGGAAATGTGATGATATTCTCCACCCCGGAGATACTGCTTGCCAACGAGAAAAAGGTTTGTGAAGGCGATTTACTGATGCTCTCGCCGGCTGTTTCGGGAGGCAGCGGGGCATACGAGTTTTTGTGGCAGGGACCCGACGGTTTTAGTTCCCATAACAACCTGCTGTGGATAAACAGCGTTACACAAAGTATGGGCGGGCAATATACCTTTACCGTGTCCAATACGGCAGGATGCGTTGAAAGCAAAACCGTAACGGTTACCGTTGACCCCGGTCCGGTAGTTTCGTTTGCAGGAATCGATACGCTTTTTGTCAATCCCGGCGATATACTGGATGCCGGAAGCGATGCCGTGTCGTACCGTTGGAACACCGGCGACACCACCGCAGCCATTAAGATTGACAGCATGGGAATTTACCGGCTTGAAACCGTATCGGCCAACGGTTGTAAAAGTTACGATACGGTTCAAATCCTCTGGGGCGGTACACCCTTTTTTGTCCCAAATGCCTTTACCCCCAACGGCGACGGGTTGAACGATGTTTTCAAGGTGATTCCCCGTTACGATTACATACGTGATTTGGAATTGTTAATATACAACCGCTGGGGACAGCTTATTTACGAAGGTCACGGCAGCGATGCTTCCTGGAACGGCACCTGTAAAGGACAACCTGTGGAACAGGGAATCTATGTCTATGTAATCGGATACAGGGATTTTCAAACAAACAGGAACAATACCGTAAGAGGGACGGTTATGGTGATGAGGTGAAAGGATGTTTGATGTATTATTTTTAATGTTTTATGTATCAGGGGACAAAGACATGGTAAGATGATTGGATGACCGGGTTCAACATTGGGTACCTGCCTGACATTCACCTATTCCTCGTATTCCGGAGAGTTCCTACAGGAGGGAAAAAGGGCAGGTATTAGCGTTAAATCTCCTAATGTTATCCGTACACAATGTTGAAACGGAAAAGAAGCACAACAATGCCACGCGTCAAACCAAAACCGTAACTCACGCCGGATAAAAAAAGCGTCTGAAACCAAACGCTTTTCAATTTTTAACAGTTGCAAATCTTATTGTTTCACCACTTCGGTAACCAATCGCGCGGCATCTTCCAGTTTGATGGCCGAGAGTACCTTAAGCCCCGATTTATCAATCAGCTCTTTACCCTCTTCGGCATTGGTACCCTGCAAACGGACAATAATGGGAACATTGATTTCGCCGATATTCTTATAAGCGTCCACTATCCCTTGTGCCACCCGGTCGCAACGAACAATACCGCCGAAAATATTCACCAAAATAGCTTTTACGCGCGGGTCTTTCAAGATAATACGAAATGCCTGCTCTACCCTTGCAGCATCGGCGGTACCGCCCACATCAAGAAAGTTTGCAGGGTCGCCACCCGACATTTTAATCATGTCCATGGTAGCCATTGCCAGTCCGGCGCCGTTAACCATACAACCCACGTTACCGTCAAGTTTCACAAAGTTCAAACCGTATTTTCCGGCTTCCACTTCCGTGGGGTCTTCTTCCTCTAAATCACGCATCTCCGCAATATCTTTATGGCGGAACAGTGCATTGTTGTCGATAACCACTTTGGAATCGGCGGCAAATATTTTACCGTCGGCAGCCTTAATTACCGGATTGATTTCAAAAAGACTTGCATCGGAGCCGGTGTATGCAGCATACAAAGCACTTACAAATTTCACCATTTGTTTAAAAGCCACGCCGCTTAAACCGAGATTAAAAGCAATACGCCTTGCCTGAAACCCCTGCAGCCCCACTTTAGGGTCGATTTCTTCGGTAAAAATCTCTTCCGGAGTCTCTTCGGCCACCTGCTCAATGTTCATTCCGCCGCGGGGTGAGTACATAACCATATTGCGGCCTTTTGCCCGATTGAGAAGGATACTCATGTAATACTCTTCAACATTTTCGGGACCGGGATAATAGATATTCTGCTCGATAAGCACTTTGCGCACCAGCTTTCCCTCTTTTTTTGTTTGGGGAGTTACCAGGTGCATCCCGATGATTTGATCGGCATATTGACGTACTTCGTCCAGACTTTTGGCAATTTTAACACCACCGCCTTTACCGCGACCGCCGGCATGAATCTGGGCTTTTACAGCCCATTTGTCGGAACCTGTCTGTTCCTGAATCTTTTTGGCCGCTTCAACAGCCTCGTCCGGGTTATTGGCTACAATTCCGAAAGGAACGGACACTCCGTAGCCCTTTAAAATGGATTTACCCTGATATTCATGTAAGTTCATACGTTAAAACTTTAATAATCTTAAAAACAAGCGCCCAAAAGTAGAACTTTTATCGGTTCTCATACCCTAATTACAAAAGGAAAATTTTAACTTTTGTGAATTTAGAACGATTTTTAAATAGACGAACTTTTTTTTTTAAGTTTAACAAATCAGTCGTTTTATAAAATCATTGTGTTTTACTCGGTTTGCTTTGTGTAATAACTCAACGGATGAAGAATTTTATCGAACGTATAATATTGAAGCAGGACAAAATCGCCGGTTTTGGGAAGATAACCGTAAAATCTGTCCAAATCCACCGGAACAAGTTCATCATAAGCTTTGTTTACTTCATCAGGAAAACGGTTCTTTTTATACATAAACAGTACCGTGCTGTTGCCGCTTTTATCGTCTAATTTCAATTTATATTGGAAAGGCGAATGAATAATGGAATCTATTTTATGCTGCGGCAACTCCTCATTCAAATGCGCTTCATACCTCAAATCGGAAAAAGAGGTGAGAAAATTCAATACCTTAAGCGTATCGTAAACAGACAGTATTTTATTGTCTTTTAATGTTTTGAGGCGATAATTACCCAGCGCATCGACCACCTCAACGGCAAAACTCTCTCCCGCTTTATCCTTTTCACCGAAAATCAGTTGTACCGACCGGATATCTCCAAGTTTGCTGTTAAAAATGATATGGCTGCGCCAGTCGTTTACCAGCGGACTGAAACGCGAGGAAACAAACCCTCTGAAACCGGGAATATAAACAACATAAGGCTGTTGGGCACCCTCCATCAGCATATAGGTTCCCAGATTGTTTTGGGTTACATCGCCCACATAAAAAACTTTACTCTTGTTTTCGTATGGAAACAGTTTTAGCGAACCCAAACGAATACGGTAATCGTTTTGATATATCTCCACCTTTACGGCAATGGCGGCCATCCGGCGGATAACATTTTCGTAGGAAGCCTTCGAAACAGGTGCTTTTACCCGCAGACGCCGCAGGGTACTCAGCAAAAAAGAAACCTTCCGACTGTTGGCCCTGATACTGTCGTTGAGCATCCAGGTTCCACCTTTTCTGGTCAGAAGGATTTCATGGTTGTTTTTGTCGGCCATAAATATTTTGGTTACCGCCGCGGTATCCCTCACCGTAAAATCGGATTCCTGCTTTTTTAATGTCGAATAGTGCCGGTTTGTGAGCAAAATGGCACCAAAAATAACAACGACAATGGTAATCAGGATTAATATTTTGTTTTTTTTCATAGACCTTAAATGTTGTATTTGTCTAAATAAGTCGTCTCATCAAGTTTCTTTATGGACTTTATATAATCTGTATTATTTAACAAGTTTAACTGCTTTTTTGATATTTCCGATAACTGGCGGTACCGTTCCTGTTTTCCAATATTTTGTTCTATCATTAAAGCATTAAGATTCTCCAGATTCGACAAAACCACAAGCTCGTTAATACTTGCAATATCACGAATATTCATTCCTTTCTTAGCAAGTTCAGGATTTGCTTCTCTCCAATCTTTTGCTGTACAACCAAATAATGAAACATTAAGCAAATCTGCTTCTTCTGCATATATCAGCCATTCTTTATCTTTATCATAATCTTTCTGAGGTAAAATATAGTTCTTTATTGCATCTGTGTGTATGAGATAATTTGTTTTTGTTAATATCCGTTTTATGTTCCATTCAATATTATATTGATTTGCCTCAATCTCTTTTAATCTTTGAAACTCTTTTATAAGCAACAATTTAAACATTGGACTTATCCAGGCTCCAAATTCAAAAGCTAAATCTTTATGCGCATATGTCCCGCCATATCTTCCTGATTTTGAAAGTATCCCAATTGCATTTGTCGCTTTTATCCACTTTTTAGGTGTAAGGTTAAAACTGTTCAATCCTGCTTCTTTTCTAAACCTGTCGAATTCGACAGGTTTAAAATCCGGATTATGTAAAGTCTCCCAAAGCCCGAGAAATTCAACAGTATTTCTATTTCTCATCCAGTTTCTAATATGATCACTTCCATCTTCCCCTCTAACCATATCAGTCAGACAGATAAAATCCTGCTTATCCTGTTTAATTATTGTTATTAGCTTGTCTTCTACCTTAATTTTTTTTGTATTTGTCATTGCTGATTTTGGTATTTTATGTATTTAGCGCTCTATCTAATTAGTTCTAAATATTTTGCCTTATTGATTCACTATTTATGCATACCTCTTTTTCCGCAGCCAGATCATTATTATTCCGGCCAAAACAACAAGCAATAAAGGTAATCCCACATTTATCAATTGCCACATCCACAACTTGTCATTGAGTTTTGTTTTATCAAGTAATCTGAGTTTCAGTTCTCTCGACCTGACGGATATCAATTGGGGGCCATCGGTCAGATAATTCAATACATTGAGAACAAACTCCTTATTACCAAATGTTTCGCGTGTAAACTGGTCGTATCCCAACGGTAACGGATAGCCATCCGGTATTTTAAACTGGTTGCGGATTACATCGCCGTCGGAAACCACAACCATTGCGGTGGGCAGACTTTTTTCCTTAAACCCGATAATCTTGCTTTCGGCAATTTCGGGTGGTATCCGGTTTTTGAAATCGGAAGTAAAACGACCCTCAAGCAGCACCGCTACCGCCTTTGCCGGTCCGCGATAGAGCCGCTCATCAGGCTTTTCACGCAATATGGCAAGAGTTATCATGGCAGGAACATTTACCGTTCGTGAGTAGGGTGATGTTTTAAGAAGAATTTCCTTTTTTACATTTTTAGCGGCAACCGTATCAATACTGCTCACAAACTGTGTTTTTATGGCATTAAGATTCCTGACAATGGGATTCTCGGAAGTAGGGGTAATCACGGGAAAATAGTACCAGGGGAAAAAATCTATTTGCGGCCTGTTGCCCATTTGCCCGGTTTTTAGCGGAATGGGAAGCGCATTCAAATCCATCACCAGGTCTTTGTTAAGCCGTACCCCGTATTTAAAGAGCAATTCCTGCAAACCCAGCGGATTGTCAATAGCCATGGTCGTTTCCGAGTTGCGAATACTGTCCATGCTGGCAATTACCGGATCAATGAGCCACAAAACTTTACCTCCGTACATAATGTACTGGTCAATAATAAATTTATCTTTCTCCGAAAAGGCGGAATCGGGTTTTGCAATGATAACGGCAGCATAGCGGGGTGTGATGCTGTACTCTTCATTTATTGAATCGGTCAGCTCTCTTTTTACCAGACTGTTTACATCACCGTTAATTTTAATCCGGCTGACGGCATAATCCTCTTTCAGTGTTCGGGTAATATCCCATGTTTCCTTATCGTTCAGCTCACCGTGGCCTTCGATAAATGCAAGGGCAGGCTTGTGCTTGCGCATTAACTTGTAAATGGTGGAAATAAATTTGTATTCGAGGCTCTCAATGGAGTTGTTAAGCACCTCTTCGGGCGGGGTATTCATTTTGCTGTCGAGCAGTTCTACAGGCGCCTGTTTCTCGCGATAGGATACAATAGCTCCCGGGAATATCACCTGACGCTCCAGCCCGTTCTTGGTTTTTACCTGCAAATCGGTGGGCTGCAACCCCTGTTCCATCAACAGTTTATAGGTATTGTTACGTTCTTGCGGGTCTTCGCTCTCCGAAGGATTGATAAATTCGTATTGAATATTTTTGTTGTAAGCCCTGAATTCATCCAGCAGTTCTTTTGTTTCCCTTTTCAAACGTTTAAAACCTGCCGGAAAATCACCCTCAAGGAATACCTTCACAAAAACAATGTCATCCACACTTTTCAGGATTTTAACGGTAGATGGCGAAAGGGTATATCGTTTTTCGGAAGTTAAATCGAAACGGGTGTAATAGTATGAACCGGCAATATTTACCACTATTATTACAGCCAGCAATAGCACCAGGGTGAGGAAATACTGTTGTTTTATAATTTTTCGCCGCTCTTTCATCTTTACCATTTTCTTTTTCCTAAGACAAACCATGTCAATCCGTTAAAAAGAGCAATAACACTCAAAAAACAGAGTACATCGCGTGTGTCAATCACGCCCCTGCTGATGGATGAATAATGATCGCTCATGCCGAGGGATTTGATAAAAAGGTCGAATTTTCCGAACAGTGAAAAAGAATAGATAAACTCGAACCCGAGATACATAAAGGCACTGACTGCCACCGCCAGAATGAATGAAACAATGGAATTGTCGGTTACCGACGACGAAAAAATGCCTATGGAAACAAAAGCGGCACCGAGGAAGAGCAAACCGAGAAAAGAACCCCAAAAACCGCCTGAATCTATATTTCCCACCGGATAACCCAGTTGATACACCGAAAAATAGTAGATGAGCGTAGGGAGTAACGAAAACACCACCAGCGCAAACGATGCCAGGTATTTGGCGGTGATGATTTGCATATCGCTCAACGGCCGTGTCAGCAGTAACTCTATGGTTCCCGTCTGCTTCTCATCGGAAAAGGTGCGCATGGTAACCGCCGGAATGAGGAACAGAAACACAAAAGGCGACAGGATAAACAGGCTGTCCACATTGGCATAACCGTAATCGGGGATGTTGAAATCGGTATGGAACACCCACAAAAACAGGCTGGTAATCAGCAAAAAAATGCCGATAACAAGAAAACCGGTGACGGAACTCAAAAATCCTCTTACCTCTTTTACAAACAGTGCATACATGGGCGCATTGCGATTTGTTAAAACGAACGCAAAAGTAATATTTTTATTGGAGGGAAGATTTTTAAAAGTTTTTAATCATAAGAAATACAAACCGGTTAATTATCAAAACAGAAACGACAACTTAATTCTGCCCCATCTGAAATCATAAGCCCCTTTAAACTGCGGTGTCTGGTAAAAATTTTCCAGTTCCAGCCCCATAAACCTGTAATAGACGGCTAGTCCGGCAGAAGCGGTTACCACAGCCCTGTTTATGTCGGCAGCAGGGATTGTATAAGGACTTTTGCTGAACATACCGCCCTGAAGCGTTGCATTATACAACACACCTCTTACATTTCCCCTCATAAAAAACCAGTATTGTAGTTGTTGTCTGCGGTTTTCTCTCCGGTTTTTCCATATTCCCCTATATACAGGCATAAAACTTCCCGTTCTGAAAAAGAGTCCGGCACCGGCATCATCATAAAGGGTACCTGCCCGGGCGACAGCGGTGAGGTTCAGTTCCGCATGGGGTGTGCTTAGTACCGGTTTCTCAATGGAAACGGTATAATTAACAATTATATCGTTACGGATTTGGTTTATCCAGCCCTCGGGTTTTTTCTCATGCAGCGTGTATTGCACCGAACCCGCCAGCGATGCAGGACCTATCACCCCGAGATTTATTTCGCTAAAGAGGTTTAACCTGCGCCTAAAATCCACTGCATGGTTAAACTGCCCGAACACCATGTAACCAGCAAAAGGATGATCGCCTTTCAGGATAACGGTAACATCGGGGTCGGTGGGGGTGTACATGTTCTGGCGCAATGAAAATCCGGTAAAAAGCAGAGAGGCTTTTTTGGGACGCAAAAGAATTTTGTAAAGCGGGCTGTTTTGCGCCAGGGACGTTGTAAGCGAGAGCCTTACCCCGTTTGTATAATAATAATCGGTTTCATCAAAAATATCGTTATCAAAATTGATTTGAAAGATTACCGGCATGGGTTTGGGACGCCGGGCGGTGGAATAAACAGGGTTTTCAGGGGAAAAATTACCCGAAAAATCATGCAACGTTCCACTTTTTTTGTCCAAAGGCGGAATTTTAATTTCTCCGGTTACATCCTTTTCATCTTCGGGAAAAAAGGTAGCGGAATAAGAAAAATCCCCTTTTATTTTTTTCTGTCCGGATTGCTGTGCCGGATGAAAACCAACACTCCGGCTACCAATCCGTTGAACCGGCCGGACGTTATCCCTGCCTTTTTGCCTTGTACAGGAATATCCCGAAAAAATCAGTATAAAAAGGAATACGTATATGTTATTGATTTTCTTCAAAACGTTGATTTATCCGTAATGCAAAGATAATTATTCTTGAAAAATTTGATTCAGGCGGCATGGAAAAAGATTTTACCGGTCATCCCGGAGACGGAAAATAACCTATTTTTGTCTTTTTTAAAACCGGAAAAAGAGTGCACCGAAAAAGTCTTTTCATTCTTACTATATCCATACTTTTTGTCTCTTCCGTATATTCTCAGGGCAGGACAAATCAGTCGGTGCGCATTGCCTTTTACAATGTGGAAAATTTTTTCGACACCAATCCCGACACCCTGCTGCATATGAATGACTTTACGCCCGGCGGAAACCACCACTGGACTTCGGAGCGATACAACACAAAACTGAACCGGATTTACAAAGTAATCACTGCCCTCGGCGGATGGCAAAGCACAGGCATTATGGGATTTGCCGAGATTGAAAACAGAAAGGTATTAACCGATATCATTGAAAAAACTCCGCTAAAAAAGGAGGGTTACCGGCTGGTGCATTACGAGTCGCACGACCACCGGGGCATTGATGCGGGGCTTATTTATCTTCCCGAAGTTTTTACGGTTTTGTATTCAAAGGCAGTACCATTGGTTGACAGCACAGACCCCGGTTTCCACACCCGCGACATTCTTTACGTAAAAGGGTTGCTCATGAGCGACACCCTTCACCTGTTTGTGAACCACTGGCCATCAAGGTATGGAGGCATGATGCAAACCATTTCCAAAAGAAAGCTTGCCGCTGCACTGCTGCGCCGGCTTACCGATTCCATTTGTAATTACGACAGCCATGCCAATATCCTGGTGATGGGCGATTTTAACGACAATCCGGATGATGAAAGCATCAAAATGCTGACTTCCGGCGGCAGCAGTTGCTTCCTGAAATCACTACCCTGGGAAACCACCCGTCATCTTGCCGCCGGCAGCCTGAAACATGCTTCCGAATGGGCGGTTTTTGACCAGATACTGGTAACGGAACCTCTTACCGCAGGAAAGGCCGGATTACGGATTGCAACAGGAAATTATTTTATTTATGATGCACCGTTTCTGCTTGAAAAAGACAAAAAATATCCCGGATACACCACCAACAGGACATGGCGCGGGTTTAGCTATAACGGCGGCTTTTCGGATCACCTTCCCGTTTTCATCGACATTGTAAAAAGCAGTATCGCCCATGAAAAATAGAAAGTGGATACCGGTTTCCGTCATCACACTTGTGGTCGTCGTCACTGCGCTGATTGTGCTGCGTCACCAAATCATAAACAGTCTGTTGCAGGCTGCCATAGAGACCAAAACTTCGGGGAAAGTCATTCTGGAAACCGAGAAGCTGTATATGGACGTGACCACATGGAACATCATCATCACCAAACCTTCCCTGAAATTCAGGAATATTAACCTTTCCAATTCCGATACCCTTTTGCTGCAACAAATAGATTTCGACAAGCTTGTAATAAAAGGGCTTTCCTTCAGCCGCCTGTTTTTTCATAAAGATTTTGCCTGTTCATATTTGTTGATGGACAAACCCGACGTTAAATTAAAAAAACTGTCATCCGGCAACGAATACGGGAACAAACGTCATTTCGACCCTTTTATCCTTATTAAAATACTGAAAAACAAATCATTCGGACAAACCGACCTGGTACTGGACATCCTCCGGACAGAAATAAGGTTCGGCAAAGTAAACCTGCTGCAGGCAAAACTGAAAAACAGTTCCGGATCGGCTACCTATACCATCAATATTGACAAACTGAAAACCACGGGACGGAAATCCATTGACAGAAACGAACTCACATATCAAAACCTTTCGGCAGGAATAGGCAATCTGAAATACACATTAAACGGCTACAAAATAACATTAGACACCTCCGTTTACCGTTCCGAAAATAAACATTTTGACATTTTGGGGCTTAGCATTCAACAAAACGAAAAAAACCATCGCCATGGATTACAGTCATTTAAAGGAGACATTGCCCTTCAGGGAATTATTCTTGATGACACATCCGTTTTGAACAGCAAAGGGCTAAACCTGAGCTCGATACAAATCGGTAACGGCCAATTGAGCATACTCACCGGAACAAAAAGCAACAAACCGGGCTACAAACGTCAGGCACTTAATCTGTTTTTTTCAATTTTCCCTTCTTTCTCCGTAGATACAATAAGCATTGGGAATTATAATGTGACGATTTTTAAAGAACCCGGAAAAAAGACAGCCGCAATAAACAATCTTTATATTCGGGCAAACAGGTTTTCGATGGATTCAACGGTTATCGATAAGGGGATACGGGCTGTCAGGTGGAAAAACCTGAAAGCGGAATTTCAATCGTTAAACATCAACAGCGGCGACAAAATATTTACTGCCGGCAAAACCGTTTATAACGAAAGAAAAAAGAGACTTACTGTCAGCAACACTTCTTTTCTTAACAGCAATAATAATAATTCTTTCAAATGTATTGAAACAAGAATCGAAAACCTGTTAGTGAAACCGCTTTTGCTAAAAAAACAACAGGAGATAAACATCCGGCTCGAAAATCCTGTGGCAAATCTCTATTTTGAAAAAAAACAACAAAAATTGTCAGGGAAAAATCTCCTCGAAGATTTTAACAGTTATTTTAAACCGGAAAAAACAGTATTTGTAAATGGTGAATTGTCATTCAGCAACACCAAAGGTTTAACTGGTACGGCACACAACCTTAATCTTAGTCTTACCGGCCCCGACCTGAAAAAACTTACCGATTCTCTTCCGCAATTGAAATATGATGAATTACGGGTAGAACTCACTGCTTTACAACTAAACGACACTGCAAACAACCTGACACTACACGGAAGTAATTTTTATCTTGACTCTTCGGGATTGCAGTTTGACAGCATTTTCTTTTCTAAAAAAAGAGAAAAAAACTCCGTAACCCTGAACACAGGCAAAACATCACTCAGCGGCTTACTGTTGAATCCGTTGATTTTCAAACAAAAGCTTATCGTCAACGAACTATTGACAAATCGTCCCCGTCTCACAATAATCGTGCATAAAAATAAGAAACCGGCACAACGAAATCCGTTTTATTATTTTATCGGTAAATTACATGCCGTCAATGGCGCAG
>JALVZH010000101.1:0-5876 GCA_027022105.1 Bacteroidales bacterium
ACATGCGGTTAATTCCCATTTATACTATGATTAACCGGTTTAAAAGACTGGTAAGAGATCTTTCAAAAGAACTGGGCAAAGAGGTACAATTTAAAACCTCGGGTACTGAAACCGAACTCGACAAATCCATTATTGAAAAACTTTACGACCCCATTATGCACATCATCCGAAACAGTATGGATCATGGTATTGAACCGGAAGAAGAGCGCATAACTGCCGGAAAACCTCCGGTTGGTACCATATCCATTAATACATACTATTCGGGTGCATCGGTTATTATCAACATAAGCGATGACGGCAAAGGGCTTGATATTGAAAAGATAAAGAAAAAAGCAATAGAACGGGGACTTACTGACGGAAAGAAGGCTTTGTCGGAAGAAGAGATCATAAACTTTATTTTCCAACCCGGATTTACTACAAACACAGAGGTCAGTGATATTTCGGGAAGAGGTGTGGGAATGGATGTTGTAAAAAAGAACATCAGCGAGTTGAGAGGAGAGATTGAAATATCCACCAAAAAAGGAGAGGGAACCTCCACAGCCATCATCCTGCCGCTCACTTTGTCTATTATTGACGGATTACTTGTATTCATAGGAGATGCCCGGTACATAATTCCCCTCAACAATATCAAACGAATTCATCAAATTACCAGAAAAGAGGCAGACTCGAGCTTCGACAGAATTGTGGTGAGAGAAAACAGGCAAATTCCTTTCGTGGATCTTATAAAAGAGTTTGGTGAAGACACAAGCGATGAAAAAGATTTGAACCTTGTGGTATTGAATCTCGAAGAACGGGAAATAGGTATTACCATTAACTCAATAGTGGGAAAATACCAGGCTGTAATCAGACCGTTACCGCAATTTGTCCGGAAAAATGAGATTTTCTCGGGAGCATCCGTATTGGGCGACGGATCGGTAGCACTGGTAATGGATACTTCCAGGATACTGAATAAATACATTAACAGAACAGAATAAATATGGAAAGGGAAGAGAGAAAAACATTATCGTATCTATCGTTTACCCTGGCGGGTGAGCTTTTTGTTATTCATGTGGATTATGTGGTTAAAATTCTGGAGATGACAACATTTACCAGAATACCGCAAGGGCCACCCTATATGTTAGGTGTAATCAACCTGACGGGAAGCGTTTTGCCCGTTATCGACACTTATAAAAAGTTCGGCTTGAGTAAAAAAGAGAATGAAAAAACGGTCATCATTGTTTTGGAAATAAATCAAAACAACAAACGGACAATGGTGGGAATTACTGCCGATATGGCCAATGAAGTATTTGAAACAGATGCTTCACAAATTAAAGAGTATCCGGCAGTTGGCAGCAAATACAACTCCGAATTTATAGAAGGGGTAATACAAAGAGGCGACAAATTTTTCCTTATTTTAAATGCTGAAAAACTTTTCGGTGAAGGAGAATTGTTTGAGATTGAAAAACAAACGAAATAAAAATATTAAAATATTAATAAAAATGAAAAACTTAAAAATCGGAACAAAACTTTACATGATGCTGGCAATAACCCTTATTGTTATTGCATCGGTAGGAATTAACGGATTGACTAACCTGCAAAAAATAAGTGCCGCAGCGGAAGATATGTATATTAACAGGGTTCTGCCGTTGCAAAACCTGAAAAAAATGTCCGATATACTAATGATGAAGATTGCTTTTCCTTTACAGCAAAACAAAGCGGCCGGAACCATATCGGGTGAAGTGATTTACCAATTGAAACAGGGTTCGGAAAACATTAAAAGCACATGGAACCAGCTACGTAAAGAAATGAAAAACAGCGGACAGGAGAAAATGCTGGAAAAAACCGAAAACGACCTTAACAAAACCCTCGGCATCCTCGACGCTATTCTTACTGTAGAATCGTATAACCTGAAAAACAACATTAAGAATCAGGCAATGGAGGATGATTACAAATCGTTTTACGAAAATTTAAACATTTTAACGGGCGATATCAATCAACTCATTCAGGTTCAACTCGAAGAATCAAAAGAGCTGAGCATGTCGGCTGCCAAAATCCTGAGAAATACGAAAACAGAAGCATTATGGATTATCGGGGTAGGATTTACTCTTATTCTGGTACTGGCTATTATACTTATTACCGGTATCATAAAAGAGATGAAAACCGCGAACGATATCTTGCGTCAGATTGCTACCGGCGACCTTAATGTAGAAATACCGGATGTACCCGACGACGAATTGGGAAGGGTAATAAAAAGTATAGGGTTTATGCAGGAAAAACTAAGAAATGTGGTAAGTACCGTATTTACAGCGGTTGACAATCTGTCTATTGCCAGCAGGGAATTAAGTTCCACATCGCAAACCATATCTCAGGGAGCAACAGAACAGGCATCATCTACCGAGGAAGTCTCCAGTTCCATTGAAGAGATGGCTTCAAATATACAGCAAACGGCTGAAAATGCAAAAACTACCGAAGCAATTTCTGAAAAACTGTCGGAAAAAACAGGTGAAATGGTAAAAGCTGCAATTGAGAGTCAGGCAAAGATTCAGGAAATTGCAGAAAAAATATCCATCATCAATGAAATTGCATTTCAAACCAACATACTGGCCCTGAATGCAGCCGTTGAAGCTGCACGGGCGGGAGAGCACGGAAGAGGTTTCGGAGTGGTAGCTGCCGAAGTGGGTAAACTGGCCGAACGGAGTAAGATTGCCGCCAACGAAATTGACGAACTTTCACAATCGAGTGTCAAAGTAATTGAAGAGGCAGGTAAACTTATGGAAAACATTGCTCCTGAAATTAAAACAAACTCCGAACTTATTCGCAATATTACTATTGCAACACAGGAACAGGAGATTGGAGCCAACCAAATAAACAAAGCCATTCAGCAACTTAATGAGGTTACACAGCAAAATGCTGCAGCTTCAGAGGAAATTGCCACCAGTGCCGAGGAGCTATCAAGCCAATCGGAACAACTGGTGGAAACCATGTCGTTTTTTAAGGTGGATATATCCAAACAAAATCCCACACCCCCGAGAGTAGCGGCAGGAAACCGGATAAAAAAGAAACTTCCTGTAGCTGACACCAAAACATCGGGATATACAACTTCGGGAGGAGTTAACATTAATCTTGACGATGATATAGATGACGAGGAATTTGAAAGATTTTAAGATACGGTTTCATGGCAGAACAAAATAATTTTAACTATCTTAATCTCGGAGAATTGTCGGACATCGATTTTCATCGGTTGCGTACTTTTATTTACGACAATTTTGGGATTAACATTCTGCCAAAGAAAAAATACCTCCTGAAAAACAGGCTTATAAAAAGGCTTAAAGAGCTACAAATGACAAGCTATAAGGAATATGTCGATTATGTTCTGCATGCCAACAACGGAGACGAAGTATATAAAATGCTTACTGTGGTATCAACCAATAAAACGGATTTTTTCAGAGAACTTCAGCATTTTGAATTTATAGAACAAACAGCCGTCCCGGAGCTGACCAAAAACGGACATATAACAATAAACGCATGGAGTGCGGGCTGTTCCAGCGGACAGGAAGCATATTCCATAGCCATGGTTTTGCAGGAAGAGATGGAAAAGCAAAATATCTCCGATTATACCGTTTACGGCAACGATATCTCCATTGACATACTCGACAAAGCAATCAAAGCCGTATATCCTTTTGAACAGGCAATGCATATCCCACCCGGGTTTAGAAATAAATACCTTTTGAAAAGCAAAGACAAGAAAAACAGACGCATCAGGATAGCTCCGGAAATCAGAAAAAAACACATTTTCTTTGGTTAAACCTTGCACAGCACGAATATCCGTTACCCAAAAACTTTCATCTTATATTTTGCCGGAATACGCTGATATATTTTGATGATAAAGTTAAAGAAAAAGTGATAGCCAATCTGACCGGCCATCTTGTACAAGGCGGATTTTTACTGATAGGTCATTCCGAATCATTGATAAATATAAAATATACGGGACTAAAACAGTTGTCGCCTACAACATTTCAAAAAATTTAATGAAAATGAAAGAGATAAAAAACAAAGAGTTAATAAAGCTATTAAAACAACGTCTTGATAAAGCGGAAGTTGTTGAGAAAGAAAATTCTTATTTACTGAAACAGATAGAAGACCTCAACATCAGGCTCACCGAAGCCGAACAGTTTAAAAGTCATTTTATTTCCAACATAACCAATGAGATAATCAATCCTTTTTCGTCGGTTACAGGCCTGGCAAAAACCATTATGAATCTTAAGGGAAAAGATATCGAGAAAGCGCCGGTGCTGGCATCACATATATATTCGGAAGCCGCTTTTCTCGATTTTCAATTAAATAATATTTTTGCTGCGGCAAACCTCGAAGCGGGAGAATTATTGCCCGAGATAGCACCTGTAAATATAGAGGAAGCAATTAACCACTCAATAGGAAAGCTTCGATATGAGATGGATAAAAGAAACATAAAAACAGATGTTTCTATTGAAGATCCGGAAAACAGCGGCAGACAATATTTCTTTAAGACCGATCCTGAAAAACTGAAACTCATTATAATAAACCTCATAAGCAATGCCGTTAAAGCATCAAAAGAAAACGGACAAATCGGAATCCGGGCTGAAGTCAAAGGCAACAATCTTACAATAAAGGTTTCTGATAATGGCAACGGTATTGACAAAACCGAATTGAAACGGATTTTCGATCGCTTTTACAGGTCGGACAAAGGTATTAACTCATTAAATCCCGGAAACGGTCTGGGTTTGGCAGTGGTAAAAGGCTTGTTGGATTTATTGGAAGGCACAATAAAAATTGAAAGTGAAAAAGGGAAAGGAACTACGGTTACCCTTATCCTGCCCGAGCATGATCGTGATGAACAGATGTTTGAAGAAGAGGGGCTCTTTTCCGATGGAGATGAAATTTTATTTTAAAGCAGTAAAGAATGTAATTTATTAATGGGTGATTTCGGTAAACATTATTTGTATCCGGGTGCATTGTTTGTAAACAAACAGCCCTACTTCATAACTACCATTCTGGGTTCGTGTGTGGCTGTTTGTTTGTACGACAAAAGGCTCAACATCGGCGGAATGAACCATTATCTGTTACCATTTTGGAATGGCGAAGGATTACCTTCCCCAAAATTCGGCAACATTGCCATAAAACAACTTATTTCGAAAATGAAAGCTTTGGGCAGTAATCCCGAAGACCTGATTGCAAAACTGTTTGGCGGAGCCGCAGTTTTAAATACCAAACAGGAAGTTTTTTACATTGGCGAGCGCAACATTGCAGTAGCCAAAAAGGTTCTGGACGAAGCGGGAATCTCCATTGTGGCACAAAGCACAGGTGGCGACAGAGGCAGAAAAATAATTTTCAATACGGCAACTGGAGAAATAAGACATAAATTTTTGCAAAAAACCGTAATGAAAAACAATATTTAAAAATGTAAGGAAATAAAAATGACAAAAAGAATAAAAGTACTCGTAGTTGATGATTCTCCATTGGTATTGGAAGCAGTAAAAAGAGTTATTGCCACCGATAACGAACTGGAGATAATGGGTACGGCTACAAACCCTTACGAAGCGGCCAAACTCATGGCCAAACAAACTCCCGATGTAATTATTCTCGACATACAGATGCCGAGAATGGACGGACTTACTTTCCTGAAAAAAATAATGAGTCAGCATCCGCTGCCCGTTGTAATCTTTTCAAGTGTTGCGGAAAAAGGCTCACAAAATGCATTAAAAGCCCTCTCTTATGGTGCCGTAGAGATATTACAAAAACCCAAATCGTTATTGGGAAAAGAATTCGAAAACAAAAGCATACAATTTTGTGAAACTGTAAAATCGGCTGCCGCTGCAAACAAAAACCTCAGAAAACTCGCATTACCGGGAAAATACCAC
>JALVZH010000101.1:5886-12137 GCA_027022105.1 Bacteroidales bacterium
CATACCACACCTGCCTGCCACTGATAAAATTGTTGCCATAGGAGCTTCCACAGGAGGCACACAAGCTCTGGAAAAGATTCTGGCACATCTGCCGGAAAACACACCGGGAATTGTAATTACGCAACACATGCCGGGAGGATTCACCCAATCCTTTGCCAACAGATTAAATCAAATCTCCAAAATAAATGTAAAAGAAGCCGAGAACGGTGATATTGTAAGAAGAGGCTGTGCTTTAATTGCCAACGGTAATTACCACCTTTTGGTCAATCGTGCAGGAAACAGGTACATTACCAAACTAAAAGACGGCCCGTTGGTAAACCGGCATAAACCGGCCGTAGATGTTTTGTTCCGTTCCATGGCGCGTTATGCAGGCAGCAACGGAACGGGAATTCTGCTAACCGGAATGGGAGATGATGGAGCCAGGGGGCTCCTTGAAATGAAAGAAGCCGGAGCCGTAACCATTGCACAAGACGAACAATCTTCACTGGTTTTCGGAATGCCCCGTGAAGCCATAAAACTGGGAGCAGCTCAAAAAGTTTATTCTCTCGAGAAAATAATAAATTATCTTATTTCTTTAAGTTACAATAAAAAATTATAACTTTACCCCGTTCAAAATTTATGAAATGGATTCATCCGTTAAAAAGGCCAAAATTCTTATAGTAGATGATGTAAAACTAAATCTTGATTTGATGAGTTCGGTACTCGGACAGGTACCGGGATATACAACCGTATGCGTTCAGGATGGAAAATCCGCAATAAAAAAAGCTAAATCCAACTATTTCGACCTGATACTTCTTGATATAATGATGCCTGAAATGGACGGCTTTGAGGTTTGTCATATTCTTAAAAGCTATCCTACGACCAAAGACATACCCATTATTTTCCTCACCGCCTTATCCGATCCGAAAAATATTCAACGGGCATTTCAGGAAGGAGCGGTGGATTATGTTTCAAAACCTTTTTCAAAGGAAGAATTAATCGCCAGAATCAACCTTCATATTCAACTTAAAAGGACCAATGAAGAGTTGGTTAAAGCAAAAAAAGCTGCTGAAGCTGCTGCCGAAGCCAAAGCCATTTTTCTGGCCAACATGTCACACGAAATACGTACCCCGATGAACGGTATTATCGGTATGGTTGATATCCTGAAAAGAACACCCCTCTCCGATGAACAAAAAGAGTATTTGCAGATAATCGAATCTTCGGGCGAAAACCTATTGACAATAATCAACGATATACTTGACTATTCAAAAATTGAAGCAGGACGTATAGAACTTGAAAAAATCCCATTGGATCTGAAACTGGAAGTAAACAACGTCATTAAAATACTTCAAATACAAGCCGATAGAAAAGGGCTGCCTATCAAACTGAACATCGAAGATAATGTACCGCAATATTTCATCGGCGATCCTGTACGAATCAAACAAATTTTAATCAATCTGATAAATAACGCAATAAAATTTACCGAAGAGGGCGAAATCAGAGTCCATATAGAAAACCATGGTATAAAAGAAAACAAAGCCGAATTACTGTTCAAAGTTACCGATACCGGTATTGGCATACCCGAAGAAGGGAAAAAGCGGCTTTTCCAATCCTTTTCGCAGGTTGACAAATCCACAACCCGTAAATTCGGAGGCACGGGTCTTGGCCTTGCCATCAGCAAAAATCTTAGTGAAATGATGGGCGGCGAAATCGGTGTGGAAAGTGAAACAGGCGTAGGTTCAACATTCTGGTTTACATTAAAACTGGAATTAACCGACAAAGAAACTTACAAAGAGTCGCGGAAAAACGACAATGTAAGCAAATTGAAGGAAAAAGTAAAAATGAAACTAAACATCCTTCTTGCAGAAGATAATCCCATTAACCAGAAAGTAGCTGTTGTTAACCTGAACAACATGGGACACAAAGTGGATATAGCCAAAAACGGTAAGGAAGCAGTAGAAAAATTTAGCCGGAATGAATATGATTTAATTTTTATGGATATTCAAATGCCGGAGATGGATGGTATTGAAGCCACAAAAAAAATCAGAGAAATTGAAAAAGAGCGTTCAGTTTCAAGAAAAATACCTATTATTGCAATGACGGCAAATACCATGGAGGGCGATAGGGAAAACTATCTGCAATCGGGTATGAATGACTATGTTAGCAAGCCATTTAAACAAAATGAACTGATAGCAATATTTAGTAAATATGCATTTGCATAGTGCAAAATTGATGAATTATGAACAAATTTGATTTTTCAGGCAAGACGATACTGGTAGTTGAAGATGCCGAAACCAGCAATCGTTTTTTTGAAGCGGCACTGGGAAGAACCAATGCCAGCCTGCTTTGGGCCGAAGACGGTAAAGACGCTATTGATATCTTTGATAACAATCATGTTGATTTGATTTTGCTCGATTTGAACCTGCTTTCTACCAACGGATTTGAAGTTTTGAAGCATGTTCGCGATAAAGGCAGCAAAGTCCCCGTTTTGGTTCAAACAGCTTATGTTCTCGCAGGTGAAGAAAAAACCAGTTTCGAATTGGGTGCAGATGCTTTTATCGCAAAACCCATTAAACTGAACCAACTAATGGAAACCATTGATGA
Organism: Bacteroidales bacterium; assembly: GCA_027022105.1. Lineage (GTDB taxonomy): Bacteria > Bacteroidota > Bacteroidia > Bacteroidales > F082 > Sulfidibacterium. Next base: position 8,470 of record JALVZH010000101.1, read on the forward strand.
ATTGCTTAAAAAGTAAACAAGTAAGCAAATAACATATAAAAAGCTGCCCGGTGAGGCAGCTTTTTTTGCTTAGAACCTGTATGTTATTCCTCCCATCACCTGAATACCTCCCACCGGATAATCGGTATAAAGCATGTATCTTTTATTCAACAGATTTGTAATATCAAGAAATACCGAAAGATTGCGGTTAATCTCGTAAGAAGCCCCCGCATTAATATCGAGATACGGATCAAGACTTACAGACTGCAAAGCCGGACCACCCGCATTTTTTACCGCTCCCGGCCGTTTGCCTACATACCACAATTCTATACGTGGTCTGATAATTCCGTTAATCAGATAAGTAGCCCCGAAATTGACCTGCACATTGGGCTTAAAATAAGATATGGCATTGTTTTCCAGTTGATAAGTATCGTAAACACCTTTTAACCAAACCTTAAACAGATCGCCTTCGTGGTAATTTAGCGATGCTTCAAAATGGTTTTGAGAACCGTTGTTGTAAATTACGATAAATTCATTTTTATAAACAGGGACTACCGGATTTGTGAAACCAAGGGAAACAAAATCATAAAAAGGCATATCGTCAAAAGCGAGATAATTGTATTGCAACAGAAAACCGAACCTGCCCGCCACATCCCCTTTAAATCCGGCAAAAATATTTACCTTTTCGTTGGTCCAGACAAATCGGCCCGGCACGCTGGAAAGAAAAGGATTGTCCTCTGTCAGGGTTCTGAAACTGTTTTTCCGGAGACCACCGTGTATTCCGGCAAAAAGAGTAACTGTTTCAGGAACGAGGTTTAAAGAGGCATGCAAAAAAGGATAAAAATGAAGTTTTGCAGAATCGTTTATAAACACCTCAAAATCAAGCCCTGCCTTAAATGCCACAAAATCGTATTTGAAATTAAAATAGGGCATGGCACGGAAATAAAAATTGTTTAGCGGATTGTTCGACGAATCTGCCTGACGAATATATTCGGTATTTCCTTCCAAACCCAACTGCTGATAATCGAGATACCTGCTAACCGGAAAAGCCTTGTGAACATCCAGTTTAAGGTTTCCGTCAACCTCCGAAGTTCCGAATTTGTCAAAATAGTAATATCCGCCCAATTGAACGGTGTGTGCCAGTTTGTCGTTGTTTTTGTAATGGCTTTTAAGTTCTGTGGTTACCTCTGCAAGCTGATAAATCTGTTTCAGGGCGGGATGATTACCATCGAAACTGTTTCCCGGATAATCGGGAAGATAAATCCCGTAATACCGATTGGTATTGACACCGTAATATCCGTTAATATTCCAGGAATGATATCTGAAATATTTTTCAAATGAGAGAGCGGCAGCCGTATGGGTAAAAGGCGAGGGTAAATAATCCTTTATGTTTTTAAAACTTGAATAATGACGGAAACGGAAATCGAGGCGGTAGCGGTTTCTGCTTCCCGAAGAGTGGTAAAACTCCGCCAAAGGACTGAAACGGCTTCCAACACCCAGTTTTACATAGTTTTCAAAACCTTTTGAAGTTTTCCCCACCCGCAACGTTGCAGGTTTTATCGGTTTCAGCTTTATGGAAGTGGGCAAAACGGAAACACCCGGTTCAATATCAAAAGTTACTTTTTTAAAACGGGGTGTATAGGGCTCAGGTTTGAAATTTATTTTGAAGGCCTCCCCTATTTTGGGCTGGAACGATCCGTAAATATTAACGCTTTCGTTGTGTCCCCGCAACAGGTTGTTGCGTGTTTGCGCGGGAAGCAGGCCGATAACGCCCGCAAAAAACATCAATAAAACAGGTTGTTTATATATTTTCATCACTTTTTACTTTATATTAAACTCATTTAAAGTTATCTATTTTAAGATATTGGAAAGCAGAAGATGAATATCTTTTTAATAAACCCACCCCTGCACCCCTCCGGTGGAGGGGAATATTGGAATTCATCTTCTGCTTTCCAATATCTTATCTTCATAGTTATTATTTTTTATTAAAAGTTTTATCTATTACCCTGATTTGTATTTGTACCGTTATCATCTTTTGGGATGAGCGCCAGTTTGGTTCTGGCAACCTCTTTCAAATCTTCGCCCGAATAATTATTGATGATACTTTTCAATGTTTCACGTGCCTGGAAATAATTTTTCCGTTTCACATAAATATCCGACAACAAAACAAACCCTTTGGCCACCCAATATTCAAAGTCGGGGTATTGCTCACTCAGTTCATAAACCTGATTTTCAGCCTCTTTATCTTTTCCTTCATCAAAATTTATCTGGGCAAGATAGTATTTGGCCTCAGCACCCCGCTCTCCGGTGGTCAGCTTATCGGTAATATTAAACTCGCGAAACGCTTCCGTTTTATTGCCCTGCAACATGGCCGATTTTCCGAGAATGTAATGTGCATAAACTATCTGGTCGTCACTCACTTTGGGTGTTTTCAGCAACTTACGTGCATATTCGGCGGCAAGGTTATAATCTTTCAACATAAAAGCTGTCCGCATAACACCGTCTTCGGCTTCAAGAACGGTGGATTTGTTTTGAGCACTTTCGTACAGCTTTTTGTACCACTCCAACGATTTGTCATACTCTTTGCGGTCGTATGCCAGGCGAGCCGCCGCAAGCAACGATTTTACCGTATAATCGTTATCGGGATACGACAACACTTTCTGATATTGCCTGTAAGCCAAATCATTATCATCTGTTTTTTCGTAACACCGGGCAAGGTAATAATGTGCTTTCAGCACAAAACCGCCGTCGGGAAAGTTTTGCAGGTACCGCGTAAGAGAGCGGATGGCTTTGCTGCAATCGTGTTCGAGATACTGTTCTTCGCCCATGGAAAAGGTAACCGAATCTTCCTCGCTTTTTGATATCTGTACAAAATCCAGGGTTTTTACATATGCAAAATACTTTTCCGGTTCTCCTTTGTCCTTGTAAATGCTTTCCAGCGTACTGAGGGCAATGGTGGCCTCCTGCGATGCCGGATACCGGCTCACTGCCTTTTTCAGGGTTTCAATGGCCCGGTCATACTGATTGTTTTTGTAATAAACCATTCCCATCTTAATGAGCGCCTTTTTTGCATAGGGACTCTTGGGACGGTTTTTTACAATTTTATCAAAATAAACAATAGCCTCACGCTGTTCGTTCAAGGCACTGTAAGTGGTTGCTATTTCATACAAAGCATCGTCGTAATAAGATGAATGCGGAAAGCGGGCCGTCAATTTTTTCAGCTCATCAATTTTTTTACGGTATTTTTCCATTGCGGCATAACAAAATGCTTTTTGATACAAAGCATAATCGCTGTCGGTTCGTCCGCCTGCCGAAGCTTTATCGTACCAGGCAAGTGCCTCGTCGAACCGTTTCGTCATAAAATAACAGTCGGCAAGACGCAATTGGGCGTCGTTCATGATGTTGACCGGAACCGATGAAAAAGACAAAACTTTTTTAAATCCCGATAAGGCTGCATCATATTTTTTCATATTGAACTGCGTGTAAGCCAGGTTGTAATAGGCTCTTTTTACCAGACCGGTAGCCATGGCTTTCCTTGCTTTCAGGAATTTTGAATAATATTCGGCAGCCTGCGGAAATTGACGCAAACGGTAAAAAGCGTCTCCTTTCCAAAACAGCGCACGTGCCACCAGCTCATCATCCGCCGGATATTTCATCGAAGCCGAAAAATACTCAATGGCACCTTTAAA
>JALVZH010000102.1 GCA_027022105.1 Bacteroidales bacterium
TGATTCATCTGTTTCTGGAATTGAAAAACAACGGCGCCGGGTTTAACCGGTTTCTGCTGCAAAAGAAAACACCCCGCGAAATAATGGAACTGTTCGGATACAGACTCCCCGACAGAAAAAGACCGTTGTTGAGCCAGGTTTATGAAATGACGGAGGAGCTGCTGCGTCTCTTTTTCAAAGAAGAACCACCCGACCTGTTCATCCGCTTTTTCCTCGATTTTATTTACGACAGCCGTGCCGTTCACATGGGCGACATCGGACTGTTACTGGAACTTTGGGAAGAGAAGCGCGACAAACTGAGCATCTCGCTGCCCGAAGGTACAAATGCCGTTCAACTGATGACGGCACACAAAGCAAAAGGATTGAAATTCGGGGCGGTAATAGTGGACCTCGAATATTACAAATCGGGTAAAAACAGGGATAAAATCTGGTTGCCGGTTGATGACGAAACATTAAAACCGCTGAACAAAACACTTTTTGATTTAACCGGCAAACTGAAATATATCGGAAAAGGTGATGTTTATGAAAAAGAAGAGGAAAAAAAGCGACTCGACTTTTTAAACCTGATTTATGTGGCCTTTACCCGTCCGGTTGACGCCTTGTTTGCCATTGGCAAAGCGGACGGTAATTTCGGAAACTATCTTGCCAAATATTTACAATCCAAAGACCTTTTAGAGGAAAACCGGGAACGCTACGATTTCGGCAAATGGCCCGAAATAAAAAAAGATGAAAAAAAGAGCACGGCAGACGAAGTCTCCGTACAACACCCCGAACATGAAGCATGGGACAAAGTGCTTGCCATTGCCGGCCCCGACAAAAATCCTTTCCCGGAAAAAGAGTTATCGGAACAGGATTACGGCAATCTGTTCCACGAACTTATGGCCTCAGTCCGCATCGCTTCCGACCTGGAACCTGCCATTTCTTCCTTTGGCAATCTTTTTAAAGTACCGGATGACATTATGAAAAAACTGAAAAATCAGGCGGAAGAATTGATAAGCCATCCTGAACTGAAACATCTGTTTCAAAACAGACAGAATATTTTAACGGAAACGGAGATTTATGACCCGGAAACGGGTAAACTGCTGCGTGCCGACAGGGTGATTGCCGACGGAAAAAATCTGACCGTAATAGATTACAAAACAGGCGACAAAGAGGTTGTACACCAAAAGCAAATAAAGCATTACGGACAACTGTTCGAAAAAGCCGGATACAATGTGCAGAAAATGTTACTCGTTTACGTGCATGAAAAAATTGATACGGTTGAAGTTGCTTAAATCCGGGTTTGTTAATCCGGTTGGCCGTAAACATCGGGCACGAACGTCTGTTCCTGAATGGGCGGCCTTACATACCCTTTGGTATGGGGCCTCGGGGGCAGTTCAATGGGCGGTGGCGTCATATCCTCGTAAGGAATAAGGCTCAGCAGGTGATGGATGGTATTAAGCCGCGCTTTCTTTTTGTCGTCGGCATCTACCACATACCAGGGCGAAATCTTCGTGTCGGTATATTCAAACATATCGTCTTTGGCTTTGGAATATTCCACCCATTTTTCCCTCGATTTCAAATCCATCTCGCTCAGTTTCCAGCGCTTGGTGGGGTCTTTTATCCGGGCAATGAACCGTTTTTCCTGCTCTTCCTCACTCACCGAGAACCAGTATTTTATCAGTCTGATGCCCGAACGGATAAGCATGTTTTCAAATTTCGGACACGACCGCAGAAATTCCCAGTACTCATCTTCGGTACAAAAACCCATAACCCGTTCCACCCCGGCGCGGTTGTACCACGAACGGTCGAACAACACAATTTCGCCCGCTGCCGGCAGGTGTGCCACATAACGCTGGAAATACCACTGGGTTTTTTCCTTTTCGGTAGGCGTACCCAAAGCTACCACCCGCGCAACCCTCGGATTCAGACTTTCGGTTATCCGTTTTATCACGCCCCCTTTTCCGGCGGCATCGCGTCCTTCAAATATAACCACTATCTTTTGTCCCGTAGCCTTGCACCATTCTTGCAGTTTTACCAGCTCTATTTGCAGTTTTTTAAGCTCGGCCAGGTAATAAGAGTTTCTCAGTTTACCGTTTTTTTTGAATTTGTTGTGGCTCTTCTTTTCTTTCATAGCCTCTCGTTTTTGGTCCCCACAAATATAATGTAAAATATTTGACGATTGAAATACCGGCACATCCCGCACCGCACTACGTACGGTACCACATATATTTTGCCCTTTCAGGGCAACCCGTCCCTGCCGCAGTTTACGTTCTTAACTCTTACTTCTTATGTCGGATATCTTACATCAAAAATATTATATAAACATAATACATAAAACATATCACATAATACATCCAAACGCGTGTCCGCCGCAGGCTGGTCCATTAAACGGAATTGAGGTTTTGTCACGATTTTTACTTTTCAAAGCATCCCATCCCTGCCGCATTCATTCAAACCTGACGGATTGAACGCCGGTTTGCGGGTAAGGCCAACCCCATAATTAAAAAAACCAAATATCAAAAAAGGCGGTTAAGCCATCCGGTTTTTTTAACAAAATAACCGGCAATTTCTTCCCCTGCCGCAAAAATGCTTTTAAATTTGCCTGAAACATTAACTTAAATCCGGAAATTAACCGGATGACGAAAGGTTTTTAGACGGACTGGCGTTATAACAAAATTTGCAACGGCAATAAGAAACCGTATCCTTTCCAGATAATACAACGATACTGTTTACAGACAATTTTTTTTATTTTAGCCAATACAAAACAATTTTATATGAACCGTGACCTGCAAATTATACGACAGATAGAACAAAAGCTTGGTGTAAAGCTTACACAAGTTGATAAAATTAAATGGAATACACTCGGCTATGTGCTTAATAAAGATAATGAAGTTACAGGTTTAAGTCTGTATGATTGTGAAATAAAAGATTTAAAAAGGATAATCTCGCCCTTAAAGGAATTAACAAGCCTGACGGAACTTGATTTATACAAAAATCAAATCAAAGATATTTCGCCCTTAAAGGAATTAAAAAACCTGACAGGACTTTATTTAGGCGGCAATAAAATCAGCGATATTTCGCCCTTAAAGGAATTAAAAAACCTGACAGAACTTCATTTAGGTTGGAATAAAATCAGCGATATTTCACCCTTAAAGGAATTAAAAAACCTGACAGAACTTGATTTATACAACAATCAAATCAGCAATATTTCGCCCTTAAAGGAATTAAAAAGCCTGATAGAACTTCATTTATGGAAAAATCAAATCGACGATATTTCGCCTTTAAAGGAATTAACAAGCCTGACAGAACTTTATTTATGGGAAAATCAAATCGGCGATATTTCGCCCTTAATGGAATTAACAAGCCTGACAGAACTTTATTTATGGAAAAATCAAATTGACGATATTTCGTCCTTAAAGAAATTAACAAGTCTGATAATACTTAGTTTATGGGAAAATCAAATCAGCGATATTTCACCCTTAAAGGAATTAACAAGCCTGACGGAACTTGATTTACACGACAATCTAATCAGCGATATTTCGCCCTTAAAGGAATTAAAAAGCTTGACAATACTTAATTTATGGAAAAATCAAATCAGCAATATTTCGCCCTTAAAAGAATTAAAAAGCCTTACAAAACTTAATTTATGGGAAAATCAAATCGGTGATATTTCGTGCTTAAAGGAATTAAAAAGCCTGACAGGACTTTATTTAGGCGGCAATAAAATCAGCGATATTTCGCCTTTAAAGAAATTAACTAGTCTGACAATACTTAGTTTATGGGAAAATCAAATCAGCGATATTTCGCCTTTAAAG
>JALVZH010000103.1 GCA_027022105.1 Bacteroidales bacterium
AATTGAAAATGAGGAATATTCAATTTTCAATAAGCAAGGAGGATTCCCATGCCATTCCGGCTTGCAAGGCCAACCTTTCGATGACTTGGAATCAGGACTATGGGTGATGGCAAGAGGAGTCTGCCGGCGCATAGGGCTGAGGCTAAAATCCGCAATAAGGTGATTTACATTTTTCAACATTCCAGGGGCTATCACACAGACACCGGCATTCAACCGGAAAGTTTCATCTGCAATCGTTTCCATTCCCGTTTTTTATAACAGGAAAACAGGAATTTCCTTTGAACCGGCATCATCATTCCTGATGTCAGCAGCCGTAACCCTTTTTGCTTTATTTTTGTTTACCGGTATTATTAATTGAAATAATAAACTTGTTAAAATTAACATCATGAAAATAAAATATTGGAAAACCAGAAAATGAATTCCATTATTCCCCTCCTTGGAGGGGTGTAGGGGTGGGTTTATAAAAAAGATATTCACTTTTCTGGTTTTCCAATATTTTATATTACAACTGTTTTATCAAACTTTAAACAAGTTCAAAATTAATCTTTAAAACCATGAATAAAAACAAAAAATTAATCACAACCCTTTTTCTTATCCTGTTTTCCGTTTCCCTTATGGCGGGCGGTATTTCGGTTAACCGTATTGATCCGCCCAACTGGTGGACAGGAATGCACAATCCAAACGTTCAACTTCTGGTTTTCGGAAAAAACATATCGCAAACCCGTCCCGAAATTCACTATCCGGGTGTTGTTTTGCAAGAGGTAATCCATGTTGAAAATCCCGATTATCTTTTTTTGAACCTTGTCATCTCAAAAGATGCGGCACCAGGCACAATGCATATCTTATTCAAAAAAGGGAAACGCACTGCGATTGATTATCCTTACGAACTGAGAAAACGCGATACCGACCCCAAATTACATCAGGGTTTCGACAACTCGGACGTAATTTATCTGCTTATGCCCGACCGTTTTGCCAACGGCGACACAACCAACGACAACATGCCGGGAATGCTGGAAAAAGCCAACCGCAACGACCCCAACGGAAGGCACGGCGGAGACATAAAAGGCATTGCCGACCACCTCGATTATTTGAAAGATTTGGGAATCACGGCTATTTGGAGTACACCTTTAATGGAAAACAACATGCCCGCCTATTCGTATCACGGCTACGCTATGACCGATTATTACAAAATTGATCCCCGGTTCGGCACCAATGAAGATTACAGGAACCTTGTAAAAAAAGCACACCAAAAGGGAATTAAAATCATTCAGGACATGGTTTTTAACCATTGCGGCACCAACTATTTCTGGAAAGACAACCTGCCCTCAAAAGACTGGTACAACAACTGGCCCCGGTTTACCCGTTCCAATTATCACGGAGGTGTGGTAACCGACCCACACGCTTCGCAGTACGATTACAAGCATATGGTCGGTGGGTGGTTCGATGTAACCATGGCCGATTTAAATCAGGATAACCCGCTGGTTGCCAACTATCTTATCCAAAACAGCATTTGGTGGATCGAATACGCCGGACTTGACGGAATCAGGCAGGATACCTATCCTTATCCTTATAAAGATTTTATGTCGGAATGGATGCAGCGGGTGCTGGAAGAGTATCCCGGATTTAACGTGGTGGGCGAAGTTTGGCTCTCTTACCCCGCAGCGGTGGCTTACTGGCTCGAAAACAACCGCAATTCCGACGGGTATCACTCGTACCTCACCAATGTTTTCGACTTCCCCCTTATGTATGCCATAAACAGTGCTTTTAACGAACCTAACGGCTGGACATCGGGTGCAGCCCAACTGTACGAGGTGATATCACAGGATTTTGTTTACGAAAACCCTTTCAAACTTGTTGTTTTCGGCGATAACCACGACAGCAACCGGCTGTTTTACACTTTGGGCAAAGATTTGAAAAAATGGAAAATGGCCATGGCATTTATCTTTTCAACAAGAGGAATACCCGAAATATATTACGGCACCGAAATCCTTATGGACGGCAACAAAGGAAAAAGCGACGGAAATGTGCGGGTTGATTTTCCGGGCGGCTGGCCGGGCGATACAGTCAACGCCTTTACGCGGCAGGGACGCACCAAAGAACAAAACGAGGCTTTCGATTTTCTGCGCCGTTTGATACACTGGCGTGCCGGCAGCAAAGCAGCACAATTTGGAACCCTGACCCACTACATTGTGGAAAACGGTGTATATGTATATTTCAGAACTTACGAAAACGAAACCGTTATGGTAATCCTGAACAACAACGATAAAGAGGTAAATCTTGATTTAGACCGTTTTTCGGAAAACCTGAAAGGATATACAACCGCCAAATCGGTAACCACCCGCAATTATTACGATTCGCTGAAAACCATTCAGGTTCCGGCCAGGTCACCGTTGATTTTGGAATTGGGGAAATAATAAATAAAAGAACAGGTTACAAGCAATTAAGTTGTCTGTTATTATCAGTATAACAGAGATAAGATTTTTTAACCGATTAAACTTAAACAAGTTAATGAAAAAAAATACAAGTATAAAGTTATTTGAACAAAAGCAGGTTCGTGCCATTTGGAACGACGAAGAAGAAAAGTGGTATTTTTCCATAATTGATGTTATTAATATTTTAACAGAGCAAAAGGATATTCAAGGAGCAAGAAATTACTGGAAAGTATTAAAACATAGACTTTTAAAAGAAGGAAACGAAACGGTTACAAATTGTAACCGGTTGAAGATGAAAGCAAGCGACGGGAAAATGCGTTTTACAGATGTAGCTGACACAGAACAACTTTTAAGATTAATACAATCTATTCCTTCTAAAAAAGCAGAACCGTTTAAACAATGGCTGGCAAAAGTTGGTTCGGAACGCATTGATGAAATAGAAGATCCCGAATTGGCTTTTGAACGGGCAATGGAAACCTATTTAAAAAAAGGATACAGCCCAAATTGGATAAATCAACGACTAAAGAGTATTGAAATACGTAAAGAACTAACCGATGAATGGGAAAAAAGGGGTGTTAAAAAAGGCTTGGAATATGCAATTCTTACTGATGAAATAACCAAAGCCTGGAGCGGTTTAACAACAAAACAATACAAATATTTAAAGGGTTTAAAGAAAGAAAATTTAAGAGACAATATGACAAATCTTGAATTGGTTTTTAATATGCTTGCCGAAGCATCTACAACTGAAATATCTAAAAAGGAAAAACCCGATAGTTTTACAAAAAACAAACAAGTCGCCAGAAAAGGCGGAAAAGTAGCAGAGGTTGCGCGCAAACAGCTGGAAAAATCTACGGGTAAGAAAGTGGTTACAAATAAAAACGCCAGAGTACTAAATCAACCAAATAAAAATAAAGAAATAGAAAAATAACATGTTCATTTACAAGTACCTTTTCATTTTCATAACTACATTTACTTTCTATCTTGCCCCTTCATACAGCCAAACGGTATGGCTTCTACCTGAAAATCCTGCGCCGGAGGATACGGTTACACTGTTTTACAATGCAGCAGCAGGCAACGGGGTATTAAAAGATTTTAAAGGTGATGTTTACCTTCACGCCGGTGTAATTACCGCCAAAAGTCTTGATAATCACGACTGGAAAATTGTGGTAGGAAACTGGGGAAAACCCGACAGCCATGTAAAAATGGAGCGGGCAGGCGAGAACCTTTATAAATTCACTTTTGTAATAAAAGATTTTTACAACCTTGCACAAGACACCAAAGTGCATCAACTCACTTTTGTTTTCCGCAATGCCGACGGCACCATTGTGGGAAAAGACAAACACAACAACGATTTCCTGATTCCCGTTTTCGGTTACCGGCCGCCCGTAAAGAAAAAGGCCGTTTACCTGTTCCGGCACAGAAAACTGATTGATTACACTTTCCGGAACGATACCCTTTCGGTAAAAACCAGTCACGGATTGCTGCAAATTATTCCGTTGGATGAAAAAATTATTTCGGTAAAAAATTTTGACGGAACCGATCCTGAAAAGGACTCTTCATCGGCGGTAATTTTATCTTCCCCGCAGGTAAAAAGCAATCTTTTAGAGAACAACATTTGGATAAAATTATATACCGACAGTTTGCAAATACTCATTCATAAAAATCCCGTTTTTGTTGCATTTGTATTTCATGGGGATACCCTTCTCAGGGAAAAAGAGGGCTATTTCCAGCGTTCGGATAATAACGGCTTGCAATTTGCTTTGCAGGACGGCGAGCATCTGTACGGCCTGGGTGAACGTGCCGTCAACCGCTTGCGGGGGCATCGCTTCCAATTGTACAATCAGGCACATTACGGTTATGAAAAAGGTGCCGAAAATCTGAATTACAGTGTGCCGGTACTGCTCTCTTCAAAAAAACACCTGCTTCTGTTCGATAATCCCGAAAAAGGGTATGCCGATGTAGGACTGGCCCGGAAAAATATTTTGGAACTGGGAGCCATTGGAGGACCCATGAAGTATGTTTTCATTGCCGGCAGCTCTTATTTCGACATTTACCTTCAATACGGCAAACTTACCGGCAGGCAACCGCTGACGCCCCGCTGGGCGCTCGGCAATTTGCAGTCGCGCATGGCTTACAAAACACAGCAGGAGACCGACTCGATTGTTACCCTGATGCAAAAAAAGGATTTTCCCGTTGATGCCGTTATTCTCGATTTTTACTGGTTTGGCGACAGCATAAAAGGTACAATGGGACGATTGCGCTGGTACAAACCGCAATGGCCTCACCCCGAAGCCATGATTGCCGGTTTCAGGAAAAAAGGGGTAAAAACCGTGTTAATTACGGAGCCCTATGTTCTTGACACTTTGGAAAATTTCAGAATTGGTGACAGCCTCGGTATTTTTGCCACCGACAGCTCCGGAAAAACCTATGTAAACCATGAGTTTTATTTCGGCAACGGGGCGTTGATTGATATTTTTAAACCGGAAGCCCGCCGCTGGTTCTGGCAGCAGTATGAACGTCAGATAAAAAAGGGTGTTGCCGGCTGGTGGGGCGATTTGGGCGAACCCGAAAGCCATCCTTTCGATATAGTGCATGTTAACGGTACAGCCGATCAGGTGCACAACATCTATGCCCACTACTGGCACAAAATGTTGTTTGAAAATTACCGGGTGCATTATCCGCGGGTGCGGCTCTTCAACCTGAACCGTGCCGGATATGCCGGCTCGCAGCGCTATTCCATCTTTCCCTGGACAGGCGACGTAAGCCGCAGCTGGGGCGGGTTGCAGGCACAGCTTCCGTTGATGATTCATATGAGCCTCAGCGGTTTGCCTTTTATCCATTCCGATGCAGGCGGTTTTGCACAAGGTAAAAAAGACGACGAACTCTATACCCGTTGGCTGCAAATGTCCTGCTTTTCGCCCGTTTTAAGGCCCCACGGTTCGGATATTCCGTCGGAACCGGTATTTTTTAACGACACCACTCAAAATATCGTCCGCAGGTTTATAAAAGAGCGCTACCGCCTGCTTCTTTACCTTTATACGGCAGCATGGAAAGCCCATGCAAACGGTACACCCGTTGTCAGACCGCTGTTTTTCGATTTCCCCGGTGATACCGCTACTTACACAATTTTTGATGAATATATGTGGGGGGATGATTTCCTTGTGGCACCCGTTGTAAAACCCGGACAAAAAACAAAAAATATTTACCTGCCCACCGGCTACTGGTACGACTGGTGGACAAACAAAAGATATGAAGGAGGCAAAACCGTTTCTGTTCAGGTAAATTTGGAAACCATTCCGGTTTTTGTAAAAGCAGGGGCATTTATCCCAATGGTTCCGGCAGTTAACAGCACCGATGATTACCATTCCGATACGTTAACCTTGCGGTATTACAAAAACCCCGTTACATCTTTTTCAAAAAGTGTTATTTATGAAGATGACGGTACTACATTCGGCAACTATGAAAACGGGAATTATGAGCTGTTGAAATGCACTACGGACGACGGCCATTATTTTGAATTTGAACGCATTTCGCCTTATCCCGAATTATTCGGAAGCAAAAGAAAAATATATTTACAGATAATTGACGGTAACCGGATAAAACAAAAATCTTTTAAGTGGGAAAAAAAGAAAGAAATGATTACAATCAGATAATCAAATTCTTTCCATTAACACACCAATGCGCTCTTTCAACACCCGATAATCATTATTCATTTGTAAACCCGGATATTCCATGGCTTTTTCAATGGCCTGTTTCAGGTCGGAATCAGGATGTTTTGTGTAATAAAAAATTTCTTCTTTGTAAAACTTCTCCGCCAGATACTCCTGCTCGGTTTGTCCGGGTGTAGGTATAAACAGCGCTTTTGTCCCGAACACCGCCAAATCCATTATGGTTGTATATCCCGAACGGCTGATGACAAGTTTGGCACTTTTCAATAAATTGGCCATTTCAACATCGCTAACATGGGAAATTATCTTAATGTTTCCGGTTTGTGTTTGTTTAAAATTTCCCGGATTGCCGGATAACATCACGGTTTTATAGTTCAAGTCTTTCAGATTTTTCACCAGTTTTTCTTCCAAAATACTTCGTTGAGGTTCGGGACCCGACATAATGCAAAGAATATCAACATCGCTATTGTCTGAAACGGTCTGTTTTACAAATTCAAAACGTGAAAGGGGCCCGGTAAAATAACAGGGAACTTCAGGGAAATGTTTTACATGCGACAAAACGCCGCTCAAATTGGGTTCGCCCTCCACATCAGGTATCCATACCTCATCAAATTTTTCGATATACGGAAAGATAACCTTTCTGAAAACAGACCGGGCAGGCGACAGAATACCTTTTGCCATGATATTCAGCTGGTGGGTCATAAAAACCGTGGGAATGCGGTCGGACCACAATTCATACCGGTTGTCGGAAATAACAGCATCAATGTCATAATCCTCAATTATCCGTTCCAGTTTTTCCCTTACAGGTTTTATTACTTTCATCATTTTCGGCAGGTCGGCAGCTATTTTCAGTGCCAGCGGGCCTTTTTTCTGATACTGCGGCTCATAGCCCTCCAGCTCTACCCATGCCAATTGCGGAAAACGGTTTCTTAGAAATTGCAACGGTTTGTTGGCAGCCCCGATTACCACCTCTGCACCCGCTTCCAGCAACAGTTCTATTACCGGCACATCGCGGGTGGCATGACCCAACCCCCAATCCATAGGGCAAACCAGTATTTTTTTCTTGTTTTTCACTCAATACAATTCAATTATAACAATAGTATCGTTTTTTTAATAAAACAAAGCCCCACAACATATTCTTATTTATTTCTGTATGATTCAACAAGCCGCATTAAGTCTAATTTAATCAGTTCCCAATGTTTTCCATGTAAGCAAATTGGATCAAAATCGTCATCTGCAAGATTGACAGCAATGGAGATATTACGTTATAATGAATTTTCGGTAACATAATTCCTCAGTATGTTATTTATTGTTTCCCTTCCGTAAAAACGTGTTATTTCATCTTTCTCCTGTTCATTACCCATTTTAAATACTCTTTTTATAACGGCTCTTTTTTGTTTCTCCCAATCAATAAAATCCATGTCGGTATCCCAAAACAATACCGGTCGTAATTTGTGAGTATCCGGATGATTTTTTTTCTTTCTGTTTTTTTCCAGGGAAATATCATAATAAACCTGCAAAATCATCAAAAATCCTTCCTCCAATCCGAAAACTTTTTCGATTTTCATGGCCAGACGGGTGTTCATTCTCCGTTTTCCTTTAATAATGGCAACAATTGTTTGTGGATATTCATTTATCGAACGGGCAAAGTCACCTTTTTTTAACCCCCTCCTCTTAATCTCATGTTCAAGAAATAAACCCGGATGAATCCCTTTTAATATTTCAATTTGATTGTTCATGACACAAAAATAAACAAAATTGTTTATTTTTGTATTCATATTCAAAAATTAAATTCTTAATTATTTGTTAAATCCCCCGTCCACCGGTTTAATTTTTTTATTTTTGACTTATTCATTTATTTTTTCGCAAACCTATGGACAACAATCAAATTATCAATAAATTACCCGTACATCTAAAAGATTTTATTATTGATCAGCATTATGAGCGCTACACGGGACAAGACCAGGCGGTATGGCGGTATGTGATGCGGCAAAATGTTCATTACCTTGCAAAACATGCACATCCGTCTTACATTAAGGGACTGAAAAAAACAGGAATTGCCGTTGACCATATCCCAAGCATCGAAGAGATGAACAAAGCACTGGGAAAACTGGGCTGGGCGGCAGCCACTGTTGACGGTTTTATCCCGCCATCGGTATTTATGGAATTTCAAAAGCACAAGGTGCTTGTGATAGCTGCCGACATCCGCAGTGCCGGACAAATAGGCTATACTCCCGCTCCCGACATCATTCACGAAGCTGCCGGCCATGCACCCATTATTGCCGACCCAAAATATGCCGGATACCTTCAGCTTTTCGGGGAAATCGGCTCCAAAGCTTTTTCATCAAAAGAAGATTATCAACTGTACGAAGTTATCCGCCATCTTTCCATACTGAAAGCAGACCCAAACACTCCTGCACAAGAAATTAAAGAAGCCGAAGAGTTGTTGAAAGAGACCGGCGGCAATATGGGAATACCTTCGGAAATGGCACTTATCAGAAACCTGCACTGGTGGACGGTGGAATACGGACTTATCGGCACATTGGAAAATCCGAAAATTTACGGTGCCGGACTTCTTTCATCTATTTCCGAAAGCAAAACCGCCCTCAGCGATTCCGTTACAAAACTTCCTTATACACTGGACGCTATGGATTACGGTTTCGACATTACCAAACCCCAACCGCAACTGTTTGTTACACCCGGTTTTGATCATTTGTCGGATGTTTTAAACCTTTTTGCATCGAAAATGGCATTGAAAACCGGAGGCCTCGATGCCATTATGAAAGCCGTTCATTCAGGCACTGTGGCTACACTTGAATACAGTTCGGGATTGCAGGTTTCGGGAATATTTTCCGATGTGCTTATCCACAACGGTCAGGCTGTTTACATCAATACCACAGGCCCTACCACATTGAATTATAATGGTAAAATGCTTGAAGGTCATACCAAAGAATACCATAACGAGGGTTTCGGGTCGCCCATTGGCAAGCTGAAAAATTGCATGAAACCCGTGCGTATGTTAACCGATACCGATTTGGAACTTCTGGGTATCAGCAAAGGAAGACACAGTGTTTTGGAATTTGATTCGGGTTTAAAAGTAGAAGGCTCTTTAATGCAAGTTACAAGAAGGGATGGAAAAATACTTCTCATGCAATTTACCGATTGCTATGTAACCATGGAAGGCAAAACGCTTTTTGAACCGTCGTGGGGAGTTTTTGATATGGCTGTGGGCGAAAAAATTGTTTCCGGTTTCAGCGGCCCGGCAGACCCCGAAGATTACGGACTGCGGTTTGACCCCCCGGCAGAAAAAACACACACCATTCAATACAGCGAACAAGAGAAGAAACTCTTTATTTTATATGACCGTCTGTTTTCAATGAAATCGAAAAACGGAAATACGGAACTTTACAATTTATGGAACACTTTTCGCAATGAAAACCATACCGACTGGCTTTTCCCGTTTGAATTATACATAAAAACAAAAGATAAAAAACTGAAAAAAGAGATAACCGGCTATTTTTCAGAAATAACCGACAAGGATAAAAGAAAATTTATTGAAGAAGGAATGGCTGTAATTTAAGCGGCAGGCTTCACTTTTTTAACCGCCCAATTAACAAATGCAAACAGGATTAAAAGTATTGAAATGGCAACAAAAATCCATTTCCAGGAAGTAAAAAATGCGGCAAAACGGGCGGTGGTATCATTAAATTCAGGAAAGTGAATTGCCATTGAGCGAAGAATAAAATTCTCTGTGTAATCGCTTACAGCCGCCGCCACCGGCAACCAAACTACGGTTCTGTATTTTGTTTTACCGTATCCTATATACAGCAACACGGCAAGCAGCAAAGAATAGGAAACAGGATAAACCATATCGATCAATTGTAAGTTCAGATACTCTTTTATACCTGCTTCACCAAAATGCTGAAATACCGTTTTCAATTGTGCGGGGGTATAATAAAACATCAAATCGGGAATGGAATAACCCGAAATCTGTTTCAGATGAGAAGTTGTTACGGAAAACATCCCGTTAAATGCATATTGAAACAGGAGATAAATAACAATAATAAGTCCCAGCCAAAAAGGTCTTGATGCTTTTTCCAAAAAGCCGTAAAATGCATTAATTCTCATAACAAACTTTTAGATTCGCTAAAATAAAAAAACGCCGGATTACAGAATTCAAAATCATTCCATTTCCGGCGCTTTTGAAGTTTTAACACGAACTCTCCTGTTTTAAAACAAGAGATTCAGCGTGAAATATCAACTAAGAGTGGCCGCCAACTACAATTCTCAAAATTTTAATATTGAGCACCAGCCATCTCCATGCCTGATAGGGCCAGAATTTCCTCCAAAAAAGCGTTGCTTTTGTGGGCATTGGCGGATAGGATTCCTCAGAATAAGCGATTGTTCTCCGTTCTTCTTTATGCATAATATTATTTTTTAAAATTCGACAATAAATTATTCAGGTAATAACCACCAGAAAGGATAGCCCTTGGCTTTATGCAGAAACATGTAGTGCATAAACCATTTCAGCCAGTGGCCTGCCAAACCTGCCTCACCAACCGTATAGCGCAAGTCACGTCCATATAGCGGATGTTTATCCCAATCCTGAACAATTGGGAAAACGGTCATGGTAGCAGCAGCACCTTTAAAGTGTCCGAAGCCTGCCGAAACAATACATGCCGCTCCCATACGGGCCATGGATGCTTTGTGTTTCATCAGCGGTTTGCCGTGTTTTATCCAGTCGATTATGTTGTCGGCCACAACTTTGCCGATTACACCCGAAGGCATTCCCGTACGTGGCGGTGCCGGGAAAATAGGCGTACCGTTGGGGCTTGTCATGGGTTTTGAAATGGGGTGCGGCGGTGCAAATGCAATGCCGGCTGCAAAAATATTTTCATAATCGGGATTTTGATAGGTAGAAGGCCAGTCGTCGGCTTTCCACTCTTCAAACGGCTTTTTGGTATAATCGGCATCCACTTTCATAAAACCGTTGGGAGCAAAAACCACATCCGTAATGTCCTCATCATTTTTGTTGTAAGCTTTGATGCCGGGACCTGTAAATGCCGGAATAAGCATGGCGAAATCGAAATCTATCTCATGTTCGGTACCATCCAGCAACTCATAATATGCCTTGCCCGGATCCACCTTTTTAATACCGGCTCTCTTAATCCAGCGGATACCTCGTTCTTTTAAAAATGATTCGGTAAATGTTTTGGTGGAGGTAATGTAACCTCCGCGTTTGATATAAGCACCCCCCATACCGAAATCACCCAGTTCATACTCGTTGGTAATCCAGGTCATTTCGGCAAGATGCTCCAGTTTGCGGCGGGCAATTTCGTAATGAACATTCAGGATGTATTCGAATGCGGCACCCTGACAGGTTGCCCCGGGATGACCGACTCCGATAAGAAAATGCTGTTTTTCACCTTTTTCCATTCTCTCCAGTGACTCCTGCAATTTTTCCCAGGCTTCGGCTGCATGGCTAAACGAACATACCGAAACAGTGTTCTTACCGGGCCCTAAGCCGGGTGTTTTTTCAAATGCCAGCTTTGGTCCGGTTGCATTTATCAAAAAATCATAGTCAACAATTTCAGTCTGACCCTCTTTACCCTGACCGGTATATTCAATGGAAACAAAACCTTTTTCATTGTCTTTATTCCCTTCGGGGTGAATGGAAACCGCCTTCGCCTGTTTAAAAATTATGTTTTGCTTTTTGTAGCGATTTTCCAACCGGAATTTTACCTGGTCGGGGGTCATTCGGCCTACGCCAACCCAGATATTAGAAGGAATCCAATGGTAGTGCATGGTAGGTG
>JALVZH010000104.1:0-22180 GCA_027022105.1 Bacteroidales bacterium
AATACCACAAAAGATATTAAATTTAAAATTATTAAGAGAAATATAAATAAAATATTTTTTTTCATTTTTATTAATTAAATTATTATTAAAATATTTCTTGCACCACCATTTGTAAAAATATAAGTACGTAATTCATTCATCATTGGACGCCAAGCAGATATAGAGTTGTTGCCCACATGATTACCAATTATTAAGCATCCACTTGTGTGTTGTGGCCCGGTATCACCATGTATTAAAATGTGAGTTATCCCAGAAACACCCTGAACCTCAAAATGATTAGGAAGTCTATTACAAGAATAACTTCTCAATTGATAAACTCCTTCCATAATTCTTAGTCCAGATTCAGAAACAGTTGATGAGGGTCCAGGTGGTTCTGAAAAAAATCCTGTTATCTTTCCATTATCTATAACAAATATACGTATAGTCGATTCATTGGTTGAAATAAATCTGTATAGTTCCATAAAATGATTATTAAGATCATTAATTTCTGTACAATATTGATTTAAGTCAAGAACAAGACTATTAATTTCAATTTCAGGTACACTAATTTCAGGCAGCATATTCTCTCTTTCCGTTTTATTAAGGTTGGTGCTATATATATTGTGATTCCCTCCAATCCCATAACTCAACCCCCCGGAACCGTATCCTACATAAAGGCCGATACCACCTCTTTCTTTGCCATAACCTATTCCCGTACTTACTCCCCAGTTAGGATTGTTAAATCTTTTATTAGTTATATCATAAGTGGAAGAAATATTAGCTCCGGCATAAAAAGAGCCAATAAAAACATACGCACCTTCCAATGTGGGTTTAACCATTCTAGACTTTCATTTTAACTATTGTTTTTATTCTAAATTCAAAGTTTTAAAAGTTAACTCACCAATCTGAGCATATTTTGTATTAAATATTATTTTTTTTGATTTATTATCAATTATAGTTTCTATTTTTTCTTTTATTCTTGCATTTGAACTTGCAATTAATTGCCAATGCTTATTTTTTGCAACAAAAATATAAATAGACAGGCAATATATACCCGAACATTTGTCAACCAATAAAATCAAAACCTCCCTATTATTTATACGGAACTTTTCTGAATTTACTGTAACTAAATTACCATTGCTTTTACCCCATTCTATTATTTGGCTTATATCTTGATAAATGAAAGCAGCAGAAGAGTCATTAAGTTTCCATTTTAATACACTAGTAAAATGTTCTTGAGAATAAGAGCACACCGTAAATAAAGCAAATAAAAATAATAATAAAACTTTAATATTTCCCTTCTTTTTACCCATACAAATATACCTCCTCCCTTATAATTAAAATACCATTAAAATAAATACCATAAAAATGGTTTGCCCTTGCCGGGTTCCTGATTAAATGATTAGCCCCGTCAACATTAGTAACTAAACCTGAACCATGTTTTTGCGACCAATATCCGCCTATTCCATTAACAAATCCATTTGAACTACAACCAATATTAAAACCTATACCTATTGCATCATTCCCAAATTCTATCCCTGCATTGATACACCAGTCATAAGCCCGCTGATTATTTGATAAATCATAATTTTGAAAAGAATATACTCCCGTATTAAATATCCCAATAGATACATAAGCACTTTCAGTAGTTGTAATACTCCATCCATGATACTTAAAATTATAATCCAAACTTTGCTGTAAAGTTACATCTGAACCAAAACCAGCCGCCCCACCAACCCTTGGTCCAATTTCTCCATAAACTCCTATTGAAAAACTATCGGCCCAACCAAAGTTTAGCCCAAAACCTAGAGGTACATCTACCGGTGTAAAATTCAAACCGTTACTAAATCCACCATCATTGGGACTCCAAGTAAGAAACTCTCCACTCGGATCCGTATATTTCAACGGATTATTCAGTGCATAGCTGTACCGGTTAAAGTTTTGAGAATATTCAGGGGTTTGTACAAAGTTGTCGGGCGAAAGAAAATAGGCGAGCCAGGGGTCAAAACCAAGCTTTTCTACTACCTGACCATAATCGTTGGTAGCGGTTTCGTACGAGCCCAAATAGTCTTTGTGGATATAGTACATTTTATGGTCTCCGCTGCTGTTCATTTCAAAAACGGCAAACAATACGTCGCCGACGCTAAGGTAGTAAAAATGTTACAACAACAGAAGTAATTGCCATTGGGAAAAAAATATAAGCATGAGATTCCCACTCCGCCTCAGGCGGATCGGAATTGAGACGCGGTGGAGGAATGTTTCCATGTAGAGATGCCCTGAAAGGGCAAAATATCATTAGCACCGTACGAAGCTTTGCGGAGTGCGGTGCGGTAAGGAAATGATTTCAGGTTTTGGCGGGTTCTGAGTGAGCCGAAAGGAAGGCTGTGAGGGAAGTGGCTCACGAAGAATCTACGATTGATTTAACCACATTTATGTTGATTTGAAACAAAGAGTTTTTAATAAGATAAATGTAAAGGCAATAATCGTGATAAAACCGGTAATAAGGATGAATCAATGAATATAATTCTTATTGTATTGTGAAAAGGAAAGAAATATCAGTAGGTGATTCCCAAGCAATTCTATCCCTTAATGCCTGCCTTTCGATGATTCGGAATAATAAAGCGAAAAACGGTTAATTTCCTCCCTTAAATCCACCCCAGCACAACCCCGAAAATAATAATAGCCAGAATATCAACCCCGTAAATAA
The DNA here is from genome assembly GCA_027022105.1 of Bacteroidales bacterium. Taxonomy (GTDB): domain Bacteria; phylum Bacteroidota; class Bacteroidia; order Bacteroidales; family F082; genus Sulfidibacterium. The sequence continues at coordinate 2,687 of JALVZH010000104.1, forward strand.
TGCCGGTGACGATACTTTTTTGGCGGAGAGTTTTCATGTCATATACCCAATAGGCGACAATAAAAAAGGTAAGATATCCGAAAATAACAATGAGGTAGGGTGCGGATGCATTCCACCAGGAATAATCCCATGTAAGAACACCGGCTGCATTGAGTAGTATCTCCACAACAACACAGAAAACGGAATTTACTATGGCGAAAAACCATCGGTTTGGAATACCTGTTATTTTCATTTTCCGGTCTGCGGGCAACATTTTGGTAAATGCTATACCGGCAATGGCAAACATAAAAGATATTTCGATGTTTAACCCGATAAAAATCTCAAAAGCCGATTTGCCCGGCGCTCCCCAAACAGGGGCATATTGTGTAAAATGAAAAACCAGCCCGTTCCAGATTTCGTTAAACCAGTCCATACCCCAAAAGGCAAGACCGGCTAGTATCAGGTTCCAGTTTTTACGCTCAACTTCAACCGCATAAATATACACCACTATGGCAAACAGCGGAATAACATACCATTGAAAATCCTGCGGGTTTCGCAAATGTTGCAAAGCTTCCTGTGCTGACGGTGTAGGCATAATAAATTATTTTGAATTTGCTGACACAAATATAAAAATTATCGGTGATGCAGTAAAAAAAGCTGTCGTGATTTGGGTTTTTCAATCAAACGCAGGAATACCCGTAATGTCGGCGCCGGTAATCAACAGGTGGATGTCGTGGGTTCCTTCGTAAGTGATTACCGATTCGAGGTTCATCATGTGGCGCATGATGGGAAAATCGCCTGTAATGCCCATGGCACCGAGGATTTGCCGGCTTTCGCGGGCTGTTTTCAGTGCCATTTCCACATTGTTTCTTTTGGCCATGGATATTTGCGCCGGCGTGGCTTTCCCCTGATTTTTCAACACACCCAACCGCCAGGCAAGCAGTTGCGCTTTGGTAATTTCGGTAAGTATTTCCGCAAGTTTTTTTTGCTGCAGTTGAAATGAAGCAACGGGTCTGTCAAACTGCTTTCGTTCGAGAGCATAACGCAATGCCGTGTCGTAACAATCCATGGCCGCACCCACAGCACCCCATGCAATACCATAACGGGCCGAATTCAGGCACATCAAAGGGCCTTTGAGACCTTTTAGACCCGGCAGCAGGTTTTCTTTGGGAACCCGCACATTGTCGAACACCAACTCACCGGTAGCCGAGGCCCGTAGCGACCATTTTTTAAGGGTTTCGGGTGTGGTAAATCCCTCCATTCCACGCTCCACGATGAGTCCTCTTACCTTTCCCGATTCATCTTTGGCCCATACCACCGCCACATCGCATACGGGCGCATTGGTAATCCACATTTTGGAACCGTTGAGCAGATAATGGTCGCCTTCGTCCGTAAACCGTGTTTTCATACTTCCGGGATCGGAACCGTGGTTGGGTTCGGTAAGACCGAAAGCCCCGATCCACTCGCCGGCAGCCAGTTTCGGTAGGTATTTTTTTCGCTGCGCTTCACTGCCGAACTCAAAGATGGGATACATCACCAGCGACGATTGTACCGAAGCGCTGGAACGGATGGCCGAATCGCCGCGCTCCAGCTCGGTCATGATAACTCCGTATGCAATGTGGTCTAACCCGGCACCGCCGTACTTTTCGGGAATAAAGGGCCCCAAAGCACCCAGCTCTCCCATTTCGCGGATAAAGCTTACCGGCAGGGGCTTATGTTTTTGGGCGTAATCATCCACAACGGGTAGCACCTTGCGCTCCACCCAACTGCGAACGGAATCTCTGATCAGTTTATGTTCATCGGTTAACAAATCGTCAACTCGGTAATAGTCCGGAGGATTATACATGGCTTTAATGTTTTATGGCGGTAAAAATAGAGAAGATTTTTCATACACTATGGAACAAGAATTAAATTCAAAAAAAAATGGGTACTGTCATTAATAACATTAAAGATAATTGGTAAAAAGAATGTTTTAAAATAAAAAGAATTTATATTGGAAACGGAAATTCCTCTTCATGGTGGGGTAGGGGTGGGTTATACATACTATATAGTCAATCCTTACAAACCAAAATCTAGTGGAAAACTTTGTACAAAGGTGTTTCCGAAAAAATTGTTGAAGGAGTTGTTTAAGGTTAACTGTCAATAAATCAGTTAACAAAATAATGTTGAAAAGAAAGAATGATACAAAATAATCGAAACACAATCATTAGTATCATTCTTTCAAAATGAAATATTTTACAATATTGACTGAAATAAAAGAAACGGAAATGATTACGAAAGCAAAACAGTTTTTGATGAACTGCTTTATAAAATCCGTTTTATAATAGAGCGTTCTAATGCATGGCCTGATGCTTTTAAAGCAATTTTAGTGCGTTTTAAAACAAATAATCAACACTGGAAAGGCTTGATGCTATTGGCTTTTTCAATAATTTTATTGCCGAGACTTTAAACATCTTCAATAAGAATACGTATATTTGAAGCCGGTAAAGTGGTTGAGTTTATCAAAAAAACAAAATTGATTTATCAAATGTTCATTAAATTAATTTGCCGGACATGTAAAACCTTTTTTAATTCTTTACCGGAAGTAAAAGTATTGCAGTAATTGTTAAACAATATGAAAATATTTAAAAAAATACTTGTTGCCAACAGAGGCGAAATTGCCGTGCGGATTATAAAATCGGCACGAAAGCTGGGAATTGAAACCGTGGCGGTCTATTCGGAAGTGGACGAAGGTTCGCTGCACATAAAAATGGCTGATGAGGCTTATTGTATAGGAAAGCAGGAGTTGAGCGACACCTATCTCAACATTGAAAAGATTATTGAGACGGCAAAAAAATCGGGTTGCGATGCGCTGCATCCCGGATACGGATTTCTGGCCGAAAGTCCGCTGCTGGTGGAGGCCTGCCGCAAAAACAACATTGTGTTTATCGGCCCCCATACGCGCGCCATTCAGCTGATGGGAAACAAAATTGAAGCCCGTGCTTTTGTGAAAAATCTCAACATTCCCATGACCGAAGGGATAACCGGTACACCGGAAGAGTTGCTGCAAAAGGCACACACCATTCCCTTGCCGCTGTTGGTAAAAGCTGCTGCCGGCGGTGGCGGCAAAGGGATGCGCATTGTCCGCCAGGGCGACGATCTGAAAGAGATTCTCGAAGCCACCTCGCGCGAAGCGAAGAACTATTTCGGCGACGGCAGCATTTACATCGAAAAATACATCGAAGAGCCGCGCCACATTGAAATTCAAGTTATTGGCGACAACCACGGGAATGTGGTGCACCTTTTTGAACGCGAATGTACCATTCAGCGCCGCTATCAGAAAATAATAGAGGAGTCGCCGTCGCCCACGCTCACCCCGGATATCAGGAAAAAGATGGGTAACAGCGCTGTGGCCATAGCCCGCGAAATTGAATACAACAGTGCCGGAACCATTGAGTTTTTGGTGGATAAGGAACTGAATTACTATTTCCTGGAAATGAACACACGCATTCAGGTGGAACATCCCGTAACGGAAATGGTTACCGGTATCGATTTGGTGGAAGAGCAGATACTGGTGGCAGCCGGAAACAAATTGCGACTGAAACAGGAGAAGCTGAAACAGACGGGACATGCCATTGAGTGCCGTATTTATGCCGAAGATCCGGCCAACAACTTTTTACCTTCGCCGGGAAAGATGACCCTTTATAAAGAACCCTCGGGAGAAAACATCCGTATTGATACGGGTATTGACGGAGCGGTGGAAATAAAAAGCTTTTTCGACCCCATGATAAGCAAAATGATTGTTTGGGGTGACGACAGAAACATTGCAACCGAAAAAAGCATTGCCGCATTGAAAGATTATACCGTCCACGGTATAAAAACCAATATTCCCTATCTGCTTTATCTTTTGCAACACGAAGCATTTAAAACCAACAGGCTTTCGACCAAGTTTTGCGATATCCATACCGACGAGATTTTGAAAGGGATTTCAGCCCGGTATAACAGGGATAATTTTCTCAAAGCCGCTTTTGCTTACCTGCTGTACGATTTGAATGGCAACCGGTTGAAAGAAGAGCGCAATATCTGGGAGATGATCGGATATTGGCGAAACAGAATGATAGTGCCCGTTACCGTGGAAGAAGAGGAGTTTAACATTGAAATTACCGGGAAAAAAGAGAATACCTATACCGTTGCCGTTGATGATACGGAATATACTATTTGCCTCAAATCCATCGAACCCGGCAGTGTGCATTTCCGCATTAACGACAGGTTTTACAAAGCCTTTGTGTCAAAAGGTGCCAAAGGTGCGGGCTATGTAAGCATTGAGGGTGTTTTGTTTAATGCCGCAAGAAAAGATGTATTGGTGGAAGATGAAGATTACTCGCAAAGCGGACAGGGAGATGACGGAAACAACCTGTTTGCACCCATGCCCGGCAAGGTGATAAAGGTAAATGTAAAAGAGGGCGACAAAGTGCACCGTGGAACCATACTGCTGGTGGTTGAAGCCATGAAAATGGAAAACAACATCATTGCCACCGAAGATGCCATAGTGGAAAAGGTAAATGCCAAAGAGGGCGATATGGTGGATACCGACCTTCAATTGGTTTTGTTAAAAAAAGAGGATTAATTTTAAAATAAAAACAGAGATAAAATGAATTTTGATTTATCGGATGAACAACAGCTTATCAGAGAAACGGTTCGCGAATTTGCCGAAAGGGAGATAAAACCCAAAGCAAGAGAACTGGATGAAAAAGGGGAGTTTTCGTACGAACTCACCAAAAGAATGGGAGAGCTCGGCCTCTTCGGGATGAATATTCCGGAAAAATACGGCGGGCAGGGATTGGATACCTTATCGTATATTATTGCAGTGGAAGAGCTTGCTCGTGTTGATGGTTCGCATGCCGCCACGCTTGCGGCCCACAACTCGCTGGGAATAAGCCCCATACTTGAATACGGTACGGAAGAGCAAAAAATGAAATACCTGCCGCAATTGTGTACCGGTGAAGCACTTTGGAGTTTCGGCCTCACCGAGCCCGGTGCCGGTTCCGATTCGAGAGGGTCAAAAACCACTGCCGTTCTCGACGGTGACGAATGGGTTATCAACGGTTCAAAGATTTTTATAACCAACGGAGCCTCAAAAATATCCAAAGGGTGTACAGTGCAGGCTGTTTCGGGAGAAAAAGACGGCAAGAAACTGTTTACCGCCGTATTGGTGGAAGCCGGAACGCCCGGTTTTCGTCAGGTGCCCATGCACGACAAAATGATGTGGCGCGCTTCGGACACCTCCGAACTCTTTTTCGACGATGTGCGGGTGCCCAAAGAGAACCTGCTGGGAACCATCGGCGAAGGCTCGCACATTATGTTGCACACCCTCGACGGCGGAAGGCTTTCCATTGGTGCCATGGGGCTCGGACTGGCGCAGGGGGCCTTTGAAATGGCGCTGGCTTATGCCAAAGAGAGAAAACAGTTCGGCAAACCCATTTCCAAATTCCAGATTAACGCCTTTAAGCTGGCCGATATGGCCACAAAAATAGAGCTGGCGCGCAACCTGTTGTACAAAGCCTGCTGGCTTAAAGACCAGGGAAGACCCTACGGCAAAGAGGCTGCTATGTCGAAGCTTTACTGCTCGGAGGTGGCCAATGAGGTGGCTTACGAAGCACAGCAGATTCACGGGGGTTACGGATTAATGAAAGATTACGATATAGAACGTTTTTACCGCGACCAGCGTCTGCTGCAAATAGGCGAAGGAACTTCGGAAATCCAGCGCCTGGTTATTTCGAGGCATATCGGGTGCTGATAAATATGAAGTGGAGATGTTTAAAGTTTATGTGATGATAATATAACTTGATTATTTAGACTTTAAACAGGTTCGGTATTAATTATAAAATAAAGTTTAACCTAAGTATAAATAACATGAACAAAGTAGTAAAAGATGCTTTTCAAGCCATAGAAGGGATTGAAGACAACATGACCCTGATGCTGGGTGGTTTCGGATTGTGCGGCATTCCCGAAAAAACCATTCAGGCATTACACGATAAAGGAGTTAAAGGACTTACCTGTATTTCGAACAACGCCGGTGTTGATGATTTCGGGTTGGGTGTTTTGCTGGAGCGCCATCAGATTAAGAAGATGATTTCATCTTATGTGGGCGAAAATGCCGAGTTTGAACGGCAGTTGCTGTCGGGCGAGCTTGAGGTGGAACTGATACCACAGGGAACGCTGGCCGAACGATGCCGTGCAGGCGGAGCCGGAATCCCAGCTTTTTACGTGCCTGCGGGATACGGTACCGAAGTGGCCGAAGGTAAAGAGGTGCGCGAATTTAACGGCAAAATGCATTTGCTGGAAACCGCATTGACAGCCGACTTTGCCATTGTAAAAGCCTGGAAAGGCGATACCGCAGGAAATCTGGTTTACCGTCATACGGCCAATAACTTTAATAACATGATGGCCATGGCCGGTAAAATCACCATTGCCGAGGTGGAAGAGCTGGTTCCTGCCGGCGAATTGGATCCCAATTGTATCCACACGCCGGGCATTTTTGTGCAAAGAATCTTTAAAGGAGAAAATTACGAAAAACGGATTGAATTTGCCACTACACGGGATTAAATTATAAGTGATGATAATGAATGTAAAATATTGGAAACCAGAAAAGTGAATATCTTTTTTTAAACCCACCCCTACACCCCTCCAAGGAGGGGAACAATGGAATTCATTTTCTGGTTTCCAATATTTTATAAAACAATAAAAAACAAATCCAAAAATTAAGCAAAAAGTTATAAATTGAAAATTAACTAAAAAAATAATTATCATGAGTTTAGATAAAAACGGAATAGCCAAAAGGATAGCGCAGGAGTTGCGGGACGGGTATTATGTAAACCTCGGAATAGGAATTCCCACTTTGGTAGCCAATTTTATTCCCGAGGGTATGGAAGTGGTGTTGCAGTCGGAAAACGGGCTGCTCGGTATCGGGCCTTTCCCCGCAAAAGATGAGATAGACCCCGACCTGATTAATGCCGGAAAACAGACGGTAACCTATGTAAAAGGAGCCTCTTTTTTCGATTCGGCAACCAGTTTTGCCATGATTCGCGGCGGCCATATCGACCTGACGGTACTGGGAGCCTTTCAGGTAAACGAGCGTGGCGATATTGCCAGCTGGAAAATCCCCGGTAAAATGGTGAAAGGGATGGGCGGTGCCATGGATTTGGTGGCTTCGGCACGAAATATTATTGTGGCCATGACCCACACCGACCGGAAAGGAAATCCGAAACTTCTGAAAGAGTGCGACCTGCCGCTGACGGGTGTAAACTGCGTAAAACGCATTGTTACCGACCTTGCTGTGGTTGATGTTACACCCCAAGGATTTAAGTTGATGGAACGCGCCCCCGGCGTAACGGTTGAAGAGATTGTGGAAAAAACCGGTGCCCCGCTTATTGTTGAAGGAGATATTCCGGAGATGAAGTTGTAACAGTAATAGGGTACCCATCCATAAGCCGGCTATAATACGGTAACAAGCCGTAGTTTAAAACTAAAAATAGTTATTGCATACCTAAGAATGTTTGACGAAATGAATTTTAAAGCGTAATCGGAAACTATGCTTAGTCCGGGGATGATTAACTGATATTATTCTTATTCAGTTTTTCTTTTAACCGTTGTTTTTGTTCTTCGGTGAGGTGAAGGCGCAGGTTGTTCCGGTTAATTTCTTGTGTTAACCTGTTCATCTGAAGCGATATCAATTCCGATTGTTTCTTAAATCTTCTGCAGAATTTGCAAGTAAGCAGATGCAGTTTAAGTTTGGTTTTGTCGATACACGAGAGTTTGGTAAACTCGCTTTTTGTAATAAGCAAAGTTGCCGTGTCGCAGTCAAGCATGAGTTTATTCATGCTTTTTACCATAATTTTTTTTGCTCTGCTCACTGTAACCATTTTTTTTCAATACATTCCCGAAGTTTTAAACGGGCACGGTGCAAAATCACCCACAGGTTAGACGCAGTACATCCTATTTCCTTACAAATATTATCGGTTTCCAGCTCTTCCATTACTTTCAGCACAAAAACCGACTTCCATTTGTCGGGTAACAACGAAAGACAAAACTCCATAATTTTTTCAAATTCAGCCTGATTCAGAGGGGCGTCGGCACTTTTGTTCCACTCTTGCGGGGCACGGTCCGTTATCCAGTGGCCTTCCATTCCCTCTTCGCCCTGAAACGGTTTGGAAAAAGATGTAAAAGATGACTCCCTGGCGGATGATTTTTTCCGGTAATGGTCAATAATTTTTCTTTTCAAAATAGCCGTCAGCCATGTTTGCTCTGTGCTTTCTCCTCTGAACCCTGTTTTGCCTTTCCATGCGGCAATGAGCGTCTCCTGTACCAAGTCTTCGGCCGTTTCTTTGGAACCCGTTCGTACCCAGGCATAATTATACAAATAATCACCGTGATTATCAACCCATTTTTCAGGATTCAGATTGTTTGTTTTACTGTTTACCGCCATCAGAGCGTAAAGATAAATAAAACTTACAATACAACCTTTATTTTTATTTCGCCGTTTTCGTTAACCGCATTTAAAAATTTACCGATATTCACTCTGCCGGTTCCGCTCGAAAGTTTTAAAAGTTTTCCGGTTTCAGGCTCCCTGATTTCAAAAGCAAGCTCTGCATTACCGGGGTTGTTGTGTGCTGCATCAAACAGGAAGTCAGCCTGTTCGGTGGTCAATTGTTTGGGGTCGATGGATACCACCACGGCTTTGGCCAGTTTTTCCATGGCTTCCGACAAAAGGATAATCTCTTTTGTGTTTACCGACAGGTTGTTTTCGTCGTTGTATCTGCCTTCCACGCGGCCCTGCACCAGTAAATAATTTCCCTGTACCAGAAAATGGCGCATTTTTAAATAGTTCTCTTTAAAAAGCATCAGGCTGATACTTCCGGAATAATCCTCAATGACAAACCTGCCGTACAGCGAATTGTTTTTCCCCTGCCGTTCTTCGGCTTTTGTAACAATTCCGCCTATGCGCACCTCTTTGTTTTTGAAGTCGGAAAGGTTGTTCAGCAGATGCCCTGTTTCCACATTACAGAGGTATTTCATTTCGTTTTTATAAACATCTAACGGATGTCCTGAGATGTAAAAGCCGGTAACCTCTTTTTCGCCTTTAAGCATTTGGAATTTGTTCCATGGCTCGCAGTCGGGTAGTGCCGGTGTTACCTCTTCAAAACCTTCGATGCTGTCGGCAAAGAGCGACAACTGAGCGGAATTTTTCTTCTCATGATAACTCTGTGCATATTTAATCACCGATTCAATAAACGACGGACTTTCAGGTGTTTTCCGGCAAAAATATTGCGCTCTGTGGATTCCCTCGAAACTGTCGAAAGCCCCGGCCAATGCCAGCGATTCAAAACTCTTTTTGTTTACCGTGCGCAGGTTGATGCGTTTGGCAAAATCGAAAATATCTTCAAAAGCGCCGTTTTCGTCCCGCTCCCTTACTATTTCATCTACTGCGGCACCACCCACACCTTTTATGGCTGCCAGCCCGAAGCGGATTACCCCCTCTTTGTTTACGGTAAACGACGAGGCACTTTCGTTAATATCGGGCCCCAGCACCTTAATGCCCATCCGTTCCGCATCTTTGATAAAAAAGGTGATTTTATCAATATTGTTCAGGTTCCTGCCCAAAACGGCAGCCATAAACTCGGCCGGGTAATGTGCTTTGAGGTAAGCTGTCTGATACGAAACATACGCATAACAGGTGGCATGAGATTTATTGAAAGCATATTTGGCAAAATTTTCCCAGTCGCTCCATATTTTGTCAATTTTGTTTTGAGCTATCCCGTTGGCTTTGCACCCGTTGTAAAAGAGCTCCTTCATCTGGTTCATGAGGTCCCCTTTCTTTTTTCCCATTGCCTTACGCAGGGTGTCGGACTGTCCGCGGGTAAAGCCGGCCAGTTTTCTTGCCAAAAGCATCACCTGCTCCTGATACACGGTAATTCCGTAAGTCTCTTTCAGCACCTCTTCCATTTCCGGAAGGTCGTATTCTATCTTTTCCTCACCGTGTTTTCTTTTAATGTAGCTGGGAATATACTCCATGGGGCCCGGACGGTAGAGCGACACCATGGCAATAAGGTCTTCAAATTTTTCGGGTTTCAGCTCACGGAGGTATTTCCTCATACCGTCCGATTCGAACTGGAACAAACCTGTGGTTTCGCCCCGGCTATACAGGTCGTAGGTAGCTTTGTCGTCCAAAGGCACATTGTCAATATCAACCTCAACTCCTTTGGAACGTTTCACATTTTCCAAAGTGTCTTTGATTATTGAAAGTGTTTTCAGTCCAAGGAAGTCCATTTTAAGAAGCCCCACATCTTCAATCACCTTTCCGTCGAACTGGGTGGCATATTCCAAAACGGAGTCTTTTACAGTGGAAACAGGTACATAATTGTCAAGGTCTTCTTTTGAGATAATGATACCGCAGGCGTGGGTTCCGGTGTTTCTTATTGACCCTTCGAGTGTCATGGCGTTTTTTATCACCGAGGATACCTCTTCGCTTCCTTTTTCCAGTTCGTTTTTCAGTTCGGGAACCTCTTTTAAAGCATCTTTGAGTTTAACACCGGGTCTGTCGGGAACAAGTTTTGCCAGCCGGTCGGCTTCGGAGAGAGGCAGTTTTTGTACGCGTGCCACATCGCGGATGGCCATTTTTGCAGCCATGGAACCGAAGGTAATGAGGTGGGCTACCCGTTTTTTACCATATTTATCGGCTACCCATTCCAGTATTTTATCCCGTCCCTCTTCATCAAAATCAATATCAATATCGGGCATGGATACCCTGTCGGGGTTTAAGAACCGCTCGAACAGCAGATTGTATTTAATAGGGTCTATCTGGGTGATTTTAAGCGCATAAGCAACCACCGAACCGGCGGCACTTCCTCTTCCGGGCCCTACCGAAACTCCCATTTCGCGGGCAGCTTTTAAAAAATCCCAAACAATGAGAAAATATCCCGGGAACCCCATTCCTTTGATTACATTCAATTCAAATTCAATGCGGTCGATAATCTCCTGTGTCAACTCCCCATAGCGTTCTTTTGCTCCTTCGTAAGTCAGGTGACGCAGGTATTCATCGGCATCTTTAAAGTTTTCAGGAATTTCAAAATCGGGCATGATGGGATCGCTGTCCAATTCATAGGTCTCAACTTTATTGGCCACTTCAAGGGTATTGGTAATGGCTTGGGGGATGTCGGCAAAAAGCGTTTTCATCTCATCCTGCGTTTTAAACCACTCCTGGCGGGTATAGCGCAACCGGTTGGGGTCGTCGAGGTCTTTGGCCGTACCGATACAGATAAGCCGGTCGTGGGCATCGGCATCTTCGGGTTCCACAAAATGGGCATCGTTGGTGGCCACCACTTTTAATCCGTACTTTTTAGCGAATTCCAAAAGCGTTTTGTTTACATGCTGCTGTGCTTCAAAAACCTTGCGGTCCATTTGCGGATCACCGCTTTTGTGACGTTGCAATTCCAAATAGAGGTCGTCACCGAAGATTTCCATGTATTCTTTCAGTGCTTCTTCGGCTTTTTCGTTTCCGTTATTAATGATTTTATCGGGGATTTCGCCGCCGAGACATGCCGTAAGAGCCATTAACCCCTCCGAATACTTTTTTAAAATCTCTTTGTCAATACGCGGTTTGTAATAAAAACCTTCCGTCCAGCCTATGGAAACCAGTTTCAGCAGATTTTTATATCCCGTGAGGTTTTTGGCCAGCAATACGAGGTGCCATCCGCCGCCGTCCTGTTTGCTCGATTTTTCGTGTAACCCGCGGCGGGCAATATAAACCTCACACCCGAGAATCGGTTTAATATTGTTTTTGGTTGCCAGATCATGAAAAACTTTTGCCCCGAACATATTTCCGTGGTCGGTAATAGCAACCGCTTTCATTCCGTCGCCGGCTGCTTTCTCTATCAGTTTTTGCGGATTGGAAAGCCCGTCGAGAACAGAGAACTGGGTATGGACATGAAGGTGGACAAAACCTTCCGTAATTTTTTTCATTTTGGGTTCTTCGGCAGGTTTTTCCTGTGTTTCAGACAGTCCCTCTTTTTCTTCATGATAAGACGTTACCTCAATACCGATGGGTTCAATGGGTTTGGGGTGTGATTTGATAAAATTGTCAACAATATCTTTTTTCACGCCAAGTTGTGCGGGAGTTATTACCCCTATTCGGATAAGCTCCAAAAAGCAGCGGGCTGTGGCCTGAACATCAGCAGAGGCATTGTGTGCAGCGTCGAATCCTTCGCCAAACAGCTTGCGGTGCAATTCATCGAGGTTGGGCCATTTATACTTGCCCCCTTTGCCGCCGGGTAATGCACAATAATCTGTAGAAACCTCTTTGGTGTCAACAATCCGTTTTTCCTTAAGCGGATTGGGAAGTTGTTTTCTCAGATATTCAACCGAAACAATGTTGTTGTCGAATTCAATGTTGTGGCCTACGATTACCTTTGCCTTTTCGAGGGAGGCAGAAAATTCCATGAGCACGGTTTCCAACGCTACTCCTTCTTTATGTGCCCGTTCGTTACTTATGCCGTGAATCTGAACCGAACCAAAGGGAATTTCAAAGCCTTCGGGCTTAACAATGAAGTTTTTTACCTCTACCAATTCTCCTTTTTCATCGTGAATTTGCCATGCCAGCTGTACCAGTCGCGGCCAGTTGTCAAAATCGGTAAGCGGTGCTTTAAAATCTCTCGGAAGACCGGTCGTTTCGGTATCGTAAATTAAAAACATTGATTTAACCTTCTGAATTTAAGTGTGATAAAAATGAAAAACCTGCTTTTGCAGTAATTCCAAAATTACATAATTCAGGGTTTAATCCGGGTTATGTTGAAAACTTTATTTCAGTATTCCTTTTTAATAATTATCCGGCTGTATGTTTTATCAGGGGTAGTAATTCTGAGCAGATATGTCCCCGGTTGCAAAGCGGATATGTCTGTCTGAATTAAATGCGGGTTGGTTGGTTTTAGTTCCAGAACCGTTTTTCCCTCTATATTGTACAACACAAGCCGGGTTATTGATTCGGGGGATTGGATTTTAACATTATCAGCAGCCGGATTGGGATGGATATCCATTGCGGGAGCATTGTTTCCGGCAGTGTTATCAAGAATCAGGTACATTGAATAATATGCCGACCCGACGGTGTTCGATACTTTCAAATTGCACTGATAAGTTCCCGGTGAGGGATAGCGGTGTTGGGGTGACTCTTCAAAGGATGACTCTCCGTCACCAAAATGCCATTCGCTCCGGCCGGCACAAATCGATTGATTATCAAATGTAACAATCAGTCCGTTTATGGTATATTCGGCATAAGCAACAGGCCTGACTTCATTCATATCGAGATAAAGTGAGTCGGAAACGGTTCCGTCAAAATTTTTTAAGTAAACTGTCAGTGCCGAGTCGGGATGAACAACCTGCTGCGGTGCCGTCGAGTCTGCAAATAAATTTGTTGGCGACCAATATTGGTTTATTAGTGTGTCGGTACATAAATCGAGACATAAAGAGTCGTCGCAGATAAGCGTAACGGTATCGGATTCCCATTGAAAACATATTTCGTTGGCCCCGATAGCAGGCGGATTTTTTCGTAATACACTGTCGATATCGTATTTAAAATGACTAAGCGGCTTAACTCCTTTGCCGGTCAGTGCCGGATTTGTGGCATATAAAACCGAATCATTAAGATACCCGGGATTATAAAAACAGGGCGATTCTCCCAAATAATGGTTATGAGACGAATTCTGATGAATGTAGTTGTTGTTTTTTACAACGGTAACGCTCGGTTGAAGTATGTTTGTATAACTCAGATTGTTATTAATAACCCGGCCGGAATTATAGTTCATCTCAAGATAGGCGTTATAACCAAAATTATTATGGTAAATAAGTTGGCCGGGGCCTTGTGTAAAGCGTACGGTGTCAAACACAAAATTATTTCCAAAAATGGTTCCGTCGCTAATCAAATCACATCTTCCGTACAAATAATTGTTTCTGATTTTCGTCCCGTGGCAATAAACCGTTTTCAGGTTTCCGTAAAATTTATTGTCGGTTATTTTTACTCCCGACAGATGAGCCATGGAAATGTTACCGTAAAACGTATTTCCCGTCACATGGCCCGATTGCAATGTTGCAGCAACATAAAAAATATTATTGTATAATAAATTGGCAATAACGTGAATATAGTTTGTGGTTCCCGGATAAAAAATATTGTTCCTTACCTCTTCGGCTCTGAAATCTTCGTCGGTTAAGTAAATATTGTTGTTGATAAAATGAGACCAGGGTTGATACCCGATTTTTATTTCTCCTTTCAATATGTTATCATTAAAAGTGATTTTTCCTTTTGCTATGGTTGTTACGGCTTTTGATTTTGCCAGAATGGAACATTTTTCCACATTTGCAATGTAGTTGGGCCCTTCGTAATAATATTTGATTGTAACAAGAGCGGGGTCGTAGTTGTTGCCGTCAACGCTGTAAACTGTACATTCCGAGAGTTTGAACGAGTCGGAATGAAGAACTTCGACACAAGGGGATGACTGATATTCGGAGGGAAACATTACAAATTTTGAAAAAACAATGTGGTTGCTTTCCGTTACTTCCAAATGGTGAATTACGGCAGAATCGTTCTCCGTACCGTCGTACTCAAATGTTATAGTATAGTTATCCGGATTGGTGAGGTTGTAAACGCCGGTGGTTCCGTAATCGCCGGGTTTAACCAGAAATTTAATGTCTCCGGATATTCCTTCCGAATTCACGGCCGATACGGCATCGTAAAAAGTGAAAAAATCGCAGGTTGTATCGCCAAGGGTATATTCACCCGACATTTGAGCGGAAAGCATAAACGGCGAAGAAAATAAAAACAGAAAAAGGACGGAAAAGAACGCAAAGATTTTTTTCATAATCGAAATTTAAAGTTAAAACAGCCGGAAAAAAGAAGAACGCCTTTACAAGACAAAAAATTGGTGGTTATAGTTGTAATAATGAGAAGAGACTGAAAAGAGATGTTATGTATCGGGCTATTTGTGCCGATAGTTAAGAGGATAGTGTTTTGTAAAGAAATTGAAAATTTTTTAAATAAAAGCTCAAATTAGTTTCCATATATTGAAACATTTATTACCTTTGAAAAAAATTATTAAATGATTGCAAGATTTGAAGTAATTTTTTTAAATGAAGCTATTGAGTTCATTCAAAACCTAGATGCAAAGACGAGGAGGAAGGTTTTTTACAACATTGACAAGGAGAAGAAACCATGAAAACAATGACTTTCGATGAATTAAAAGACAAATACATCGGTGAAAAAGGTACACCGGAAAGAGATGCTTATGAATTGGAATTAAAAGTAGAAGTTTTGGGCGAGATGATTAAGAAAGTCAGGCAGGAAAAACATATGACCCAGGAAGAACTTGGAAAACTGGTTGGAGTGAATAAATCACAGATATCGAAATTGGAAAGAAACACAAAGAATGTAACCATTGCAACCATATTAAGAATTTTCAGGGCATTAAAGAAAAACATTAAATTTTCAGTTGAGGAACTTGATGATTCTTACGAAAAGAGCCTGATTTGAAGGCGCGAAATGTCAATATTGTAAACAAATTCCCCGGTTAAACCGGGAAATATGATAGAATATTTTAGAGATAATAATAGTGTAATATCTTTGGCTTTGGTATTTAAACCAACTAAAAGCATTAATTTACAATGAAACGAATACTGCAAATAATAATTGTAATATTACTTTTCTCATCCAATAACATCTTCCAACGAGGCAATAAAATCGTAAAATGATTTTACCTCAACATCGGAAGTCAGCTGATAACTTTCGTCCGATAGTGATACAATAGTCCCTTTTTGAAAATTAAGCCCCGGAAAAAGTTTTTGCAATCTGCTTAAATGCTTTGCCATACTTAATTTAGGTGTTTTTGTGAGCTTTATTTCATACGGATACAACCTGTTTTCATGCTCAATTATCAAATCCACTTCAACAGAATTGCTTGTGCGCAGGTAATAAATTTCCGGTATGGCGCCTTTATTATAAAAGCTTTTTACCGTTTCCTGAACAACAAGATTTTCAAAAAGAGCGCCTGCCATGGGGCCGTTAAACAGGTGTTCTTTGTTGTATATTCCTGTAAGATAGCTAACCAATCCGGTATCGGTCCAATACACTTTCGGACTTTTAATTATCCTTTTCCCCTGATTTTTATAATATGGTTCTAAAATGTAAATCATGTTTCCGGCTTCCAGTATCGAAAGCCAGCTTTTAACGGTTGCAACACTTACCCCTATATTTCCGGCATAGGAACTTAAATTTAAGATTTGAGAGCAATTGGCTGCCAGCAACCGGATAAACCGCGTAAAATCCCTTAAATTGCCCAGATTGTATAAAGTACGAATGTCTCTTTCGAGATAAGTCTGTAAATAGCTTGCAAACCACAACTTTGCATCAATGGTTTTGTTTACCCAAAGTTCCGGAAACATACCATTTAATGCAGCATGTGTAAAATAATCTTCGGGTTTTATAATTCCGGTTTTTAAAGTATCTGCATATCTAATTTCATTGTAACCGAATGGCAGCAACTTAAATAGTGCAATCCTCCCGGCAAGGGTTTCGTTTAAATTTTTAATAAGATTAAATTGTTGCGACCCCGTAATAACAAACCTGCCCTTTACCGTTCTGTTTTCATCAACCTTTATTTTAATGTATGACAAAATTTGCGGAACATATTGAATTTCATCAATAATAACCTTTTCTCCGGCAGTGCTTAAAAACAGCAGCGGGTCATCAATGGCTCTTTCTCTTATCAGCGGATCGTCAAAAGTTATATAGTTGTATTCTGCTCCAAGTATTTTTTTTAACATGGTAGATTTGCCTGTCTGCCGGGGACCTGTAACTGCCACTACAGGAAAACTTTTAAGCGCTGACTTTATCCTTTTTTCTAAATCACGTGAAACGTACATTTATGTAAATTTATAGTGTCACTGCAAATATACATAATTTTGTAATTATAGAAAAAGGGTGTAAAAAATCGAATAAAAAGAATAAGACCATGATTATCACAATGATACTACATGATTTTGAGTGTCTTTCTTTGTTTTATTTTTCCAAAACCTCCGTAAACGCAAACTTTTTTCCGTCGAACAAACCTTTATCACTCAGTTTCAGGTCGGGGATAACAAGAAGTGCCATAAACGAGAGGGTCATAAAGGGCGCTCTGAGTGTGGAACCCAGTTCATGGGCTTTTTTATCCAACAGGTGATATTTTGCCGAAACCTCAAAAGCATCAGCATTTGACATAAGTCCGGCTACCGGCAGGGGCAGGGTTTCGTCGTAATCATCGCTTACTGCGGTTACCCCGCCTTTGGAAGACACAATATTATTTATGGCTTTGGCAATAAAAGCATCGGAGGTTCCCACGGCTACAATGTTATGACTATCGTGAGCCACACTGGCTGCAATGGCACCCTTTTTCAGCCCTGTGTTTTTAATGAAGCCTATGGCGGGGGCGGCTTTCTCGTACCGGTTATAGACAACCATTTTTAAAATATCGCGGGAGGTATCGCTTACCACATTGCCGTTTTCCACTTTGGGCTCATACAGCCCGGTATGGGTTATTAGTTCTCCGTCGAGGGCTTCTATCACCTTCAGTTTTCCACCGGTGTAAGGCAGGGTAAGGTCTTCTTCACCGACCGGCCCGGCAAAAAACTTATTGGGGGCTGCCTCTTTAACGCTTTCAATGAGTGTTTTTCCGTTTTCAGCCACCTTAATGCCGTCAATGTATGTTTCCAATACATTAAAATCCTGCAAATTGTCGATTACCACCATGTCGGCCGGATCGCCGGTTTGCAACATTCCCACATCTAATTTATAATGTTTTACAGGATTCACCACAACGCTTTTCAGTATCTTAACAGGGTCGTATCCTTTGGCAATGGCACGTTTTATCATCTCGTTGATGTGGCCTGCTTCCAAATCGTCGGGGTGCTTGTCGTCGGAGCAGAAAAGCACCTGACCGGCATGCTTTTCCATCAATCCTATCAGTGCTTCAAAGTTTTTGGCCGCACTTCCTTCCCTAATCTGGATTTTCATTCCGTATTTTATTTTCTCCAGTGCCTCTTCCATGGTAAAACACTCATGGTCGGTGGAAACACCTGCCTCTGCATACAGCCGGGCGGCATCCCCTTTTACTCCGGGTGCATGGCCGTCAACCGGTTTGTTGTGTTTTTGTGCAATGGCTATTTTTCCCATTTCAAAATCGTCGCGGTTAATCACGCCCGGAAAGTTCATCATCTCCGAAAGGTATTTAATCTCATCGCGACCCAGCAACTCTTCCAGCTCTTCCAAACCCAGGCGGGCACCTGCGGTTTCAAACGGTGTGGCCGGAACACAGGCCGAAGCCCCGAAAAAGAATTTAAAAGGCACTTTTCTGCCGTTTTCAATCATGTAATTAATACCGTCGATGCCCAACACATTGGCAATTTCGTGAGGGTCGGAAACGGTAGCTACCGTCCCGTGGCGCACTGCCAGCCGTGCAAATTCCGAAGGAATGAGCATGGAGCTCTCCACATGAATATGCGAATCGATAAGCCCGGGAATGACGGTTTGGTTTTCCGTAACGCTTTCATCTTTTACTATTGCTTTTATATATCCGTTTTCTACGTGTACGGTTCCTTTGAAAACTTCTTCTTTGACAATGTCAACAATGTTTCCCGAAAGGCTAGTGCTTTTATTCTTCATATACTTATATTTTTAAATATTTGAATTTATAAATATACAGATATAAATCACAATATTTGCTCTTTGGGTAGACATAGTGCTGATACTCCTGTTTCAATTTGTTTAAAGTTATTATCTTACAAAGATAATTGAAAAATTGGGACCTTTGCAAATCAACTGAAAAAAACAATTTTATAAGAAAAAGCAATATTTACTTGCCTTGCATAAACGAGTTTTACTAAAATTATGATTTGCTTAATTGTTGCGTAACGATTCGCGATAGAAAAGGATACTAAACACAGATTAACAGAATTTGTAAGGTTGTTTTTAAAAAGATAATAAAATATTATTATTTTTGATAATTAATATCGGTTGGTGGGTGTAGTTTTTTAAAGTAGTTAATTTTATGGAAAAATCACGAACTTTCGATCACGTATTTTTTGATCAAAAAACAATAAATGATAGTTTAGAGCATTTAAAAAGACTAGCAAATTTTGAAGATCATTTTGATTCTCAATATTTAAGAGTGTGTTTTGAAAATGAAGAATGGGGACATGACAACCTAGAGGAATTCTTTGCTGATTATCGAAAAGAATACAATTCTGCAAAAATTGATATAAGATTAAATGGATATAGATTTGGATTATATGCTCGAAAATACTTAGGTGATACTATTGTTTCCATAGTAGGGAAAACAAGACAAGAAATTGAAACTATTCTTGCTCCTTTTGAAGAAAATAAGAAAAAGTTTTATATTGAACCTTCAAAAGAGAAAACTAAATAAGAAAATCGAACAATATTTCTTGGGCATGGTAGAGATC
>JALVZH010000104.1:22190-36005 GCA_027022105.1 Bacteroidales bacterium
GTAGAGATCTACAGTGGAAAGAATTAAAAGATCATTTACATGAAAAACACGATTTTCCTGTTGAAGCATACGAAATTGGCGAAAGAGCCGGACACGTAATTAGAGATATTTTGGAATCAATGATGGATAATTCTTCTATTGCGTTTTTAATAATGACAGGAGAAGATAAGGTTGATGAGCATTTTCGTGCTAGGCAAAATGTTATTCATGAAATTGGGTTATTCCAGGGAAGGTTAGGTTTCCATCGTGCGATTGTAATAATTGAAGAGGGAACAGAAGTATTCAGTAATATAAGTGGAATTCAACAAATTAGATTTAAAAAAGGGAGAGTTAAAGAGATATTTGGGGACATATTAGCTGTAATAAAACGTGAGTTTGAAAATTAAAGCTACACATGCCCAACCACAATAATCACATGTGTTTTGCAACAAATGTATTATAAAATTGGCGGGAACATGGTGTAATTACTCGTTAAAAGTAGAAAATTCAGAAGTTTTAACAAACATATAATAAAAACAAATATGGACAAAGTTAATAATTTTTACCAAATAAGGTTCCTGTTTTATTACAATGACAGATCATTATCAAAGGATTGATTTGTACAACCGGAATTATACCCCTTTCAATTTTTGAAAGAAATACCCCACTCTCAAAAAAAAAAAAATAAAAAAAACGCCGGTCACCCGGCGTTTTTCAATAGAATACATATCTGTTACGCAGCTTTTATCCCAGTTTTGCTCCGATAAACTCGCGGTTCATTCGTGCAATATTGGAGATGGAAATTTCCTTGGGGCATTCGGCTTCGCAAGCATAGGTATTGGTACAGTTGCCAAATCCCAGCTCGTCCATTTTGGCCACCATTTTCTTTACGCGGTCTTTTGCTTCGATGCGACCCTGCGGCAGCAGTGCAAACTGCGATACCTTAGCCGAAACAAACAGCATTGCCGAAGCATTTTTACAGGCAGCCACGCAGGCACCGCAACCGATACAGGCTGCTGCATCCATGGCCAGGTCTGCTTTCTCCTTTTTAATGGGAATGGCATTGGCATCGGGAACGCCGCCGGTGGTAGCCGAAATATATCCTGCTTCCTGAATAATCAAATCGAAAGCGGAACGGTCCACAATCAGGTCTTTGATTACCGGGAACGGTTTTGCACGCCACGGCTCAATAACGATGGTTTCACCGTCTTTGAACTTACGCATGTGCAATTGGCAGGTGGTGGTGGCTGCTTCGGGGCCGTGCGGATGTCCGTTGATAAACATACTGCACATACCGCAAATACCCTCGCGGCAGTCGTGGTCGAATGCTACCGGTTCTTCCCCCTTTTCTACCAGCTCATCATTCAGGATATCTATCATTTCCAAAAAGGAGGCATCGGGAGATATGTTGTGAACTTCGTAATCTACAAATTGTCCCTTGTCTTCGCGGGAGGCCTGACGCCATATTTTTAATTTAAGATCCATTGTTCTCTGTTTTTAATGTTAGAAATTAATTGTTACCCGGATTAAGCAGTCTTATAGTTACGCTGTTTTACTTCAATGTTTTCGTAAACCAACGGCTCTTTATTCAAGACGGGTTCTTTGTCGTCTCCTGCATATTCCCAGGCAGCAACATACATAAAGTCTTTGTCGTTACGCAAAGCTTCACCTTCTTCGGTCTGGTATTCCTCGCGGAAGTGACCTCCGGCCGATTCTTCGCGGTGCAGCGCATCGCGGGCCATCAGTTCGCCCAGTTCGAGGAAGTCGGCCAGACGAAGGGCTTTTTCCAGTTCAATGTTAATTCCGTCGGGTTTGCCGGGAACACGAACATTGGTCCAAAACTCTTCGCGCAGTTTTTTAATCTCTTCAATAGCCTTTTCCAGTCCCTCTTTTGTACGGGCCATACCCACGTAATCCCACATGATGAGACCGAGACGCTTGTGGATGGAATCAACGGTTTCTTTGCCATTGATTGACAGTAATTTATCTATTCTGGCTTTTACATCCCTTTCGGCTGTTTCAAACTCTTCCGTATCGGTGGAGATGGGCCCTACCGTAATTTGGTCGGCGAGGTAATTTTGCATAGTATAAGGCAACACAAAATAACCGTCGGATAGTCCCTGCATCAATGCGGAAGCACCAAGGCGGTTGGCGCCGTGGTCGGAGAAGTTGGCTTCGCCGCCCACAAACAGGCCGGGAATATTACTTTGCAGTTCGTAATCAACCCACAGTCCGCCCATTGAATAGTGAATGGCAGGATAAATCATCATGGGCGTTTCGTACGGATTATCATCGGTAATACGCTCGTACATATCGAACAGGTTACCGTAACGTGCTTTAATCACATCTTTACCGAGGCGGTTGATGGCATCTTTAAAGTCGAGATACACAGCCAGTCCGGTATTTCCCACACCGTAACCGGCATCACACCGTTCTTTGGCGGCACGTGAAGCAACGTCGCGCGGAACCAGGTTACCAAAGGCAGGATATCTTCTTTCCAGATAGTAATCCCTTTCTTCTTCGGAAATTTCGGTGGGTTTCAGTTCTCCCTTCCTGATTTTTTCGGCATCCTCTTTTTTCTTTGGAACCCAGATACGACCGTCGTTACGCAAACTTTCGCTCATCAATGTCAATTTCGACTGATAGTCGCCGTGAACGGGAATACAGGTGGGGTGAATCTGTACAAAACAGGGGTTGGCAAATGCGGCTCCCCGTTTGTAAGCCCTCCAGGCGGCACTTCCGTTTGATGTCATGGCATTGGTGGAAAGAAAAAATACATTTCCGTAGCCACCGGTAGCCAGCAACACGGCGTGAGCGCTGTGGCGTTCCAGTTCGCCTGTAAACAGGTTCCTTACAATAATACCCCTTGCGCGGCCATCTTTCATCACTACCAGATCAACCATTTCGCGGCGGGTATAGAGTTTTACCGATCCTCTTTTAATTTCTTTGCTTAAAGCGCCGTAAGCACCGAGAAGCAACTGCTGTCCGGTTTGGCCGCGGGCATAAAAGGTACGCGATACCAAAGCCCCGCCAAAGGAGCGATTGGCAAGGTATCCGCTGTATTCGCGGGCAAAAGGAACACCCTGTGCCACACATTGGTCAATAATATTGTTACTAACTTCTGCAAGACGATATACGTTGGCTTCCCTGGCCCTGTAATCACCACCTTTTATGGTATCGTAAAACAGGCGGTAAACCGTATCGCCATCGTTGGGATAGTTTTTGGCGGCATTAATACCACCCTGTGCTGCAATACTGTGTGCACGGCGAGGGCTGTCCTGAATACAAAATACTTTTACATTGAAACCCATTTCACCAAGGCTGGCAGCAGCAGCGCCACCCGCCAGTCCGGTACCCACAACAATGATGTCGATTTTTCTTTTGTTGGCCGGGTTTACCAGATTTTGATGTTCTTTATATCGAGTCCATTTTTCGGCCAGAGGGCCTTCGGGAATCTTTGAATCTAATTTAGTCATAACGCTATCCGATTTTTAAGAAAAATAAATAAACAAAGGTATAATTACAAAGCCAAGTGTTACGACTATGGCATAAACACGTCCCAAACCTTTGATAAAACCCCAATAGGTAGGATGATTTAATCCGAGGGTTTGAAATGCCGACTGAAATGCATGGTCAAGATGAAAGCCCATAAGCAAAATCATAATGACATAAAAAGCTACATAGCCTCCGTTGTGAAACAGGTCGATTACCAATCGTCCCATATCCTCTTTCCCGTTTACTTCAGGGAGTCCGTTTCCGGCCCAGCCCATTTTAACGGCGAAGAAATTGCCAAGGTGTATGGCCAGAAAGATAAAAATGATAATCCCCGTGTAAATCATGTACCTGGAAAAGGGAGACTGCTCCATAAAAGCACGTTTTTTGTACCCTTGGGGACGTGAAGCCCAGTTTTGAATTTGCAGGACTATTCCGTAAAAAATGTGGATGGCGAACCCTGCGAACAGCACCCACTGGAAAACCTGGATAAAAGGATTTGTGCCCATAAAATGAGCTCCTTCGTTAAACAAATCCTTGTCGAAGAGCAGGAACGAATTTAAGGTGAGGTGCACCAATAAAAACGTAACTAAAAAAAGTCCCATCAACGACATGATGATTTTCTTCGTAATTGAAGAATAGTAAGGTTTGTTACTCATATTAACTATTTTTACATATTTTATAAACCTAATTGCTTAATTTTGTCTCAAAATTTTGAGTAGCAAAAGTATTAAAAGTATCTAGATATGTATGCATTCAATTGTCAATTTATAACTAATATAATTTAAGCAGATTATGAGATATAAAAAAATAGATAATTCTCTGTTTATCAATAACCGGCGCAATTTTGTCAAACAAATGAAAGAAAACAGTGCGGCAATTTTCTTTTCATCCGACCAATATCCCCGCAACGGAGACCAGTATTTTCCATACAGGCAAAATTCAACTTTCTTTTATTTAACCGGTATCGAACAGGAAAAAAGTATTTTGCTGATAGCACCGGGAGCGGGAAATGAGAAATTGCGGGAGGCTCTTTTTTTGTTAAAACCGGAAAAGATGATGGAAACATGGGAGGGACATAAACTCACCAAAGAGGATGCTGCCGGAATATCGGGAATTAAAAACATTTTCTGGTTGGAGGATTTTGATGTTTCATTAAAAGAGGTTTTGTCAGAAACCAATGATGTTTATCTGAACAGTAACGAGTACATCAAATTTATACCTGAAGTGCCGTTGCGCGAGGAACGGATGGCAAAAAAACTGAAAGAGGATTATCCTTTGCATCATTACCACAGGGCGGCACCGTTGATTACAAAACAACGCCTTATCAAAAGCAAAGAAGAAATTGAATTGATGAAAAAGGCCTGTGCCGTTACCAAAGATGCATTTGTTTCGGTTTTGAAAACGATTAAACCGGGAATGAAAGAGTATGAGGTGGAAGCTGAAATAACTTACCGGTTCCTGAAAAACGGTGCAAACGGACACGGATATGCCCCCATTGTTGCGGGAGGGAAAAATGCATGTACGTTGCATTATATCGAGAACGACAAACCGTTACATGATGGGGATTTGGTGCTTATGGATTTCGGTGCCGAATATGCCAATTACAGCGCCGACCTCAGCCGTACCATTCCTGTAAACGGGAAATTCTCGGAACGCCAGAAAGCATGTTATAACGCGGTGTTGCGGGTAATGAAAGAGGTGAAAAAGATGTATGTTCCGGGCAATACCACTAACAACATCAATAACAGAACCAATGAGTTAATGGAAGCTGAAATGATTGGTCTCGGACTTTTTACAAAAAGCGAATCGGAAGCAAACCCCGACCTGTATAAAAAATATTTTATGCATGGTACGGCACATTTTCTCGGATTAGATGTGCATGATGCAGGCTCAAAAAACGAACCTTTAAAACCGGGCATGGTGCTAACCTGCGAACCGGGTCTTTACATCGAAGAAGAAAATCTGGGAATAAGAATAGAAAACGACATCCTCATAACCGACGGCGAACCCGAAGACCTGATGGCCGGATTTCCCATTGAGCCGGAAAAGATTGAAGAATTGATGAAAAAATAACGGGTTGAGAGGTTACACGGAAACCCGTCAAATTTTCATCCCGCTCATTCTTTCCGATGTTTCGTTAAATTCACGTACAAGATTTTCAATAATCTTTTCAGCAGGCAGAATTTCGTGAATCAAACCTGCAACCTGGCCTATTTCAAGCTCACCCTCTTTTGTATCGCCTTCGAACATCCCCTTTTTTGCCCGGGCACGTCCCAGAACTTCCGCCAGTTTTTCACGGGAAGCCCCCGACATTTCCAGCTCATGGATTTGCCGGAAAAACTCATTTTTCAATAATCTGACAGGAACAAGCTTTTTCAGTGTCAGGTAGGTATCGCCATCGCCGGCTTCCACAACTTTTTTCTTGAAATTGATATGCGCCGAGGCCTCTTCCGACGCCACAAACCGGCTGCCTGTCTGAACGCCGTCGGCACCCAATGCCATGGCTGCATACATGGCTGCACCTGTGGCTATACCTCCCGCTGCTATTAAAGGGATGTCACAAACCTCACGGACAGAAGGAATCAGCACCATGGTGGTTGTCTCTTCAAATCCGTTGTGCCCGCCTGCTTCAAAACCTTCGGCCACCAGCGCATCAACACCGGCATCAATGGCTTTCAGGGCAAATTTTTTGTTGGCAATAACATGTACTACCGTGATTCCATGATCTTTTAAAAATGCCGTGTATTTGGCAGGATTCCCTGCAGAAGTAAAAACAACAGGGACTTTTTCGTCAATAATAATTTTGATTATTTCATCGGTTTGCGGATAAAGCAGGGGGACATTTACACCAAAAGGTTTACCGGTAGCTGCTTTACATTTTTTTATGTGTTCTTTTAACGTTTCGGGGTACATGGATCCGGCTCCTATAAGTCCCAGCCCGCCGGCATTGCTCACTGCAGCAGCAAGTTCCCATCCCGAGCACCATATCATCCCGCCCTGGATAATTGGGTAACGGATGTTGAAAAGTGTGGTGATTTTGTTCATTGTTTTGAATTTTTTGTGGTTTATGTGATTTGGAGTGGGGTTAGAGGGTGATTCAGTAGTCATTCGGTAGTGATTCAGTGGTCATTCAGTGGTCATTCGGTGGGGATTCGGTGGGGGGTTGGTTATTTTTTTGTTTTTCCTATGGATTTGATATAGTTATTTAAACGAACGCCAATATTGTTAATCTGTTTAATTAAATCTGCATATTGCTCATCGGTTATCAGTTTTCTTGAATTTGCCTTTGTAATCCATGTTTTTGTTTCGAACAGAGAACCTCGCGAGTAGTAACTGAAATGTTTTGCTTCCTTATAATGATACCTTCCCAAACCCTCACTCAAATTTGCCGTAACGGAATCGGCCGACCTGACCAATTGTTTTCCAATAGTATCTTTTGCAAAGTAATCCCATTTCATAACAATATTCCATATCTCTTCACTCATTTTCATGGCATCCGTATAAACACCAAACTCCTCCAATTTCATAATATTGAATTTTTAGCAACAAACTATTTTCTAAATAACCGCAACAATTTAAATTCCAGCATCTTTCTTTTTCCTAAAACCGGCTATCCTTTCAAAAAAACAACCACCTTATTACCAAGTCGTCCATATATTTCTAAAATTTCTAATTCCTCTATTCTCTTCCAAATCTTTCTAATACTGCTAAAGAACCACAACCGCTTGACAACCAAGCCCTCCATTCTCCCCCAAAACCCCTAATCCTTCCAAAGAATCTCAACTGTCTGACTACAAAACCCTCCACTTCCATCTCAACCCTCTAATCCCACTAAATAATTACTACCGTCTGACTACAAATCCCTTTTGTCAAAGTCATTATCCTTCTAAATCCAACTATTTCCCTATCTCTTTCATCATCTCATTCACAACTATCGTTGCGTCTTCTTTTATGTCGAGAATAGTAGCGTCGAGCATGTAGCAGGGGGTGGTAAATACATTGTATTTGTGGTCGTGGACTACCTGTCCGTGGGTTGTAACCACATGTTTGCTTCCCATTTTTTCGATGGCTTCGGCAGTACCCGGGTCATTTCCTATGGTAACCTCAACACCCTGAATAACACGGGCCACTACAGCAGGCGAAATACACAATGCGCCTATGGGTTTGTGTTCGGCCAATGTTTCTTTAATAACCCTTTCAACTTCGGGATTTACTTTGGCATCAGGGCCGTCAAAGGCTACTGTGGATAGGTTTTTGGCAGCACCGAAACCACCCGGAAAAATCAAAGCATCGTAATCGGAAGATTTGTATTCGCTCAGAGGTTTGATGTCGCCCCGGGCAATACGTGCCGATTCAACCAGTACGTTTCGGCTTTCGTTCATCTCTTCACCGGTAAGGTGATTAATCACATGGTATTTCGGAATATCGGGTGCAAAGCACTGATAATCGGCTCCGGCTTCTTTTATGGCCAGCATGGTCATTGTGGCTTCATGTATTTCGGCACCGTCGTAAACGCCGCAACCCGAAAGTACAACTGCAAATTTTTTCTTTTCCATAATGCTACTGTTTTTAAGTTTCTGTTAGCGCTAAAATAGAAAAAAATTACCGTACTTTCGTAAAAAAAAATGAGCAATGCATAAAACGATTACTTTTTCGACAAACAAAAGGGAAATATTGGTTGATATTACCGCAGAGGTAGTCAGTGCAGTACAGCAGTCGGGGGTCAGAAACGGGTTGGTAAACGTTTATGCGCAGGGTGCAACGGCAGCCATAATGATTCAGGAGAACTGGGACGATTCGGTTCAGACAGATGTTGTCAACCTGTTGAAAAAGCTGATTCCACACGGAGTTTGGCTGCACGACCGGCAGGACGGCAACGGCGACGCCCACCTGAAAGCCGGAATTGTGGGACCGTCGGAAACCATTCCGGTTATCAACGGAAAACCGGGATTGTCAACCTGGCAAAATATTTTCTTTTGTGAATTTGACGGTCCCAGATCAAACCGGAAGGTCGTCATTACCGTAATTAATAATAATCCCTGAAATCCTTTTTCTTGGTCAGTTTCAAATCTTGCAACAAAGAAGCTTTCGCATTGATTGAGAAGTTCCAGCTTTTTCGCGGACCGATGGGAATCCAGCTGAAACGCATTTCCCAGCAATGAAGGTCTCTGTACAAATTTACCGAAGTATAGGCCAACTGCTTGTTGGTAAAATCCCATCCCGACTGGAAAGTAAATTTCCACTTTGGGGTAATATTTATATTCCCGTTAAACGAAAGTGTCTGCACAATGGTTTTTTCGGGTGTCCAGGTCATATCCACATAACTCAGTACGTTGGAATATCTGAAATTATACCTAAGGTTCAGAGACCAGGGAATTGTCCAGTCGATATATTCGTCCGGATATTGCCTGATTTCTTCCAACTCGCTATCGTCGCCTTGCAGGTTGGCGTTGGGAGGAATTTTCTTCTCTTTACCTTTTTTCTTTTTATTGAATGTTTTGTCGTTTAATGCCAGATTAAAACTCAGGTTCCAGGAGGTATTTTCCCTGCGCAACAATTTCCGGCTTACGTTCCATTCAAATTCGTTTATGGTACGCCCTGCAGAATCAACGGCATAAGGATTCCAGCGGCTGGAATACTGAATGGTAAAGTTTTTCCAAAGACGGGTTCTTCCCGACATGGATATGGGTGACATATTTAAAGAATCAAGTGCAAAATTGTAACTGCCCGAAATGGTAAAATTCTCAATAAGTTTCACCTTTTTCAATCCGGTAACGGTATCCTTTTTCGACGGCACTTTTATTTCAAGGTTGTTAGCCAGACTAAAGTTAAGTGAACCCGATTTGTGCGACGGGGCTGTTCCGTAAAGATATTGGTCATATTTTGAATAAATAATCTTTTTCCCGGTTGTATCGTAATAATAGTCGTAATAACCCCAGTTTTCGGCTCCGAAATCAGGTGTATATGAAAAACCCAGGCTGGGTGTCAAAACATGTCTGACAGCACGCAGCGGGCCTTTTTTAAAAAGCAACATTCCGTATAATTTGGTACTCAGCGAACTGCTTATGTTAAAATCGAAAATATTGTTAAATCCTGGGATAGTATCGGTTTTTACATATCCTGCAATTGTATCTCCGCCGGATATCAAGGTGTCGTTGGTCCAATACCGGTCAAGTTGTGAGGCATACATTCTGTCGGTAAAATTTACCGAATTGCTCAATGTAAAATACTTAAAAACCTTTGCGGGCAGACTGATTGGGATTTTGTGTATTATTCCGTTTTTCATGCTTTGAAACACCTCCGGTTCAAAAAATGTGGAATCGGTAGCCGAGAGGGTATTTTTGGCATTCATGGCATACGAGATACTTAAATCTTCGTAAAACCGTTTTTTACCGCCTTTTTTGCTGCGAAGCGGATAAAAGCGGTTTACCGAAAAAGTGAGTTCCGGAAGGGTAACATTTACAGCATGTGTTTTGGTGTTTTGTCTGTGACTTGCGTTTACGGTAAGAAAATATTTTCCCGCCCAGTTGGTTTGATAGGCAACACTCGACTGAAACTCATTGGACAGATAATCGTTTACAGATACCGTATTATAAGTTATGTAATTACTGCTCACAATGTTTACGTTGGCCGTGAATGAACTGCGCGGTCGGGCTTTGGGGTCCTGCCGGTGGCTCCACCGGATACTGAAATCGCGCGAATTGCTGTAGTCTGGTTCACCTTTTACCCCGAGAATGTTCCTTGCATATCCTGCCGAAAAAGAGCCGCTGTATTTGTATCGTTTTTTGTACCGCAACATGGGTGATACTTTCCAACTACCGCGGGTATAAATATCGCCGGTAAGTTTCAAATCCAGATAATCGTTGATGTGCCAGTAATACCCGCCTCCCTCCAGAAAAAAGCCCCTCTTGGGCGATTCGCCGTATGTGGGAATTACCACTCCTGATTGCCGCTGCGTATTGTTTGGAAAGAATCCGAACGGCAATGCAATAGGGGTAGGAACACCTTCAATTTCGAGATATACCGGGCCGGTTACAATTTTGTCTTTGGGAATAACCCTTGCCTTGCTGAATCTGAATTCAAAATGAGGATGATCGGGAATGTTGCAGGTTGTATAATAACCGCTCTTTACGTTTACACTGTTGTCGGGTTCTTTTTTCACCTTTGTTCCATGCAAAAAGCCTTGTTCGTCTTCCGTATTCACACTTTTTATCACCCCTTTTTTGGTGTCGAAATTATAATGAATTTCCATGGCTTTAAAAGTCTCGTCTCCCTGTGTAAATTCGGGTATTCCTATTATTTTTCCGGTTGAATCGGGCATTCCTTTGGCATAAACGGTATTGGTGTTAAAATCGAATTCGATGTATGCGGCTTTCAGGGTAATGTCGCCGTAAGTAACAACGGCATCACCGTAAAGATAAGCCTTTTTCGCTTTCAAATCCTGAATAATGGAATCTCTTGCCGTTCGTTCCACTTTGAAATCGAGTTTGGTTTTGTTTTTGCTCTCAATGGTGGTATCGGCAATAATTTTTACTGTCGTATCGTTTGCAAGAGTATCCTTAACGGAAATGGTATCAGGGATGTAAAGCAGGATGACTGGTAAAGCGTTTTCATTTACCGGAAGGTTTTTACCCGTAAGGTTTACCGCAAACATCATCAGGGCTGTTAATAACCATGTGAATGTTAATAATTTTACCGGATGTTGAAAACGTAACAAATTGCTTTGCTTTATTTTTGTTAAAAATATGATATTCTTTATAAACAGGGCAAATATAGTACCAATAATGGAACATGCTTTCATAAAACGTAAGCTTTGGCCGGCTATTGTTTTGTGGGCTGTTTTGTTTTTGCCGCAGCAGCTTACAGCGCAGAAACTGACACGCATACGTACGGTGGTTATAGATGCCGGACACGGCGGAAAAGACCCCGGCGCTCTGGGAAAACATTCCCGTGAAAAAGATATTACTTTGAAAGTGGCTCTGAAACTGGGAAATTACATTACCACCAACCTGCCCGATGTAAAGGTAATTTATACCCGTAAAACCGATAAATTTGTAGAGCTGAAAAAAAGGGGCGATATTGCCAATAAGAATAATGCCGATGTTTTTATTTCCATTCACTGCAATTCCAATCCGTCGCACAGCCTGTATGGTGCCGAAACTTATGTGCTCGGTTCCGACCCCAACCGGCTGCACCGGAACATGAAAGTGGCCATGCTTGAAAATGCTTCAATTCTCTTGGAAGAGAATGCACAGGCCAATTACAACGGTTTCGACCCGAAAGCTCCCGAATCGTATATTTTATTTACTCTGCAACAAAATACCTATAAAGAGGAACAGAGCCTGAAACTGGCCGCCGAGATTCAAAAACAATTCAAAGACCGTGTGGGACGAAAAGACAGGGGGGTTCACCAGGCCGGTTTTCTGGTTTTGGCCGGAACCATTATGCCTTCGGTACTTGTTGAATTGGGCTACCTGAGTAATGCTAATGAAGAAAAATTCCTGATGTCGAAAAAAGGCCAGGTTTACCTTGCTTCTGCCATTTATCGCGCTTTTAAAGAGTACAAAAGGGATTTTGAAAAAGACAACAAAGCTTATGAATACCGCAAAAAAGCTTTGGAAACAGGAAAAGTTAAGAAGGAAAAAGAATCTCCTCCCAAAAAACAGGTTCACTCCGTCAACGGCCCTGAATACAGGGTTCAGTTTTATACAAACACAAAAAAAATCCCTGTCGGTTCTTCAAGATTCAAAAATGTAAAAAATGTGGAGGTATATTATCACAACGGATTGTATAAATATACCTCGGGACGGTTTGCCCGGAAAGCCGATGCCGTTGCCCTGCAAAAAAAATTAAAATCCATAGGCTACCGCGATGCCTTTGTGGTGGCATTTTATAACGGGAAAAGGATTTCGCTTGCCGAAGCCGACAGACTGGCAAAAAAGTAAGTCGTAGTTGAGCCGGAGTTAAGTTTGACACTAAGGTAAGAATATTGTAACTTTGCAGAAATATAAACTTTAAAAAAGCATGAAAACAACAGATATTGATACACTTTTGATTGAAAATTATCTTGGGCTTATTAAAAATTTAAGTCCAAATGCAAAACGTAATCTGATAAAAAAATTAACAAAAACTTTGACATTAAATTTCTCTGATAAGGAAAAATCCGTAAAAGATGCATTCGGAGCATGGGAATCAAAAAAATCGGCAGATGAAATAATAGTCGAACTTAGAAACAGTAGAAATCTAAACAGAATAGTTGAACAGTTTTAATGAAATATTTGTTAGACACAAATATCTGTATCTATTACATGAAAGGTTTATATAACCTTGATGTTGTAATTGAAAATGTTGGTATTGATAATTGTTATGTTTCGGAAATAACGCTTGCTGAACTGAAATTTGGAGTAGAAAATAGCGAGAGAAAAAGTAAAAACAAGAAAGTATTAGACACTTTTTTAGATGGAATTAAAATTGTGCCGATATACAATTCGCTTGACATTTATGCTAAAGAAAAAGCAAGACTTAAAAAATCAGGGAAAATTATAGATGACTTTGATCTGTTAATCGGAGCAACTGCTGTTGCAAATAATATGATACTTGTGACTAATAATACTAAACATTTTAAATTGATTAAAGGCATAACAATTGAGGATTGGACAACAAATTAAAAGTTTGTAATTATAACCTTTAAAATATGCCAACAGGTTCATTTTTATCGTACATGAAATTTGTATTTTAAGAGAATTCCTTAAAATACTTCCCCGCCACCAACATGCGGGCGCCGTACCAGGCAAACATCTCCCCGTCAACCAAGATAACCTCTTTTTGGGGATATAACTCTTTCAAATTTTCGACATCATGGGGTTTAAACGGAAAAGGTTCGGTGGACAGCAAAATTACCTCGGCATTTTCAAAATCCCGTTCGCTGATTACCGGATATCCGGCATTAACCACAGATACAAATCCGGCCTTTTCCATCATCGAGCCGATAAAAGTATTTCGTCCGGAAGCCATCCAGGGGTTTCTCCAGATAAGGTACAGAGCTTTCTTTTGGGGATTTTCTGTTTTTAAAGATGAAAATTTGTTTTCAATTTTGTTTTTCAAATCGAAAGCAGCAGGAGCATTCAGCAACCTGCCGAGGGTTGAAATCATGTTTAAGCCTTTGTTGAAATCATGGATATCAAAAACAAAAACCGGAAAATCTCTGGCCAGTTCCTCAACGGTATCTTTTGGATTTTCACTCTTTTCAGCAAGTATCAACCCGGGGGTTAACGAACGGATAACATCTGTCTTTACGGTTTTTGTACCTCCCACAACAGTTTTCTTCTGCCGGATATAATC
>JALVZH010000105.1:0-21995 GCA_027022105.1 Bacteroidales bacterium
ATCGTAAGCCGTTTTATTTTTCTTTGGGTCTATTTTTTCAGGCAGTTGTACTAAAATATATTTCCTGTTTCCACCATCTTCTGCGTTTAATTGCATTACTGCATCGCCTGTTGTTCCTGAGCCTGCGAAAAAGTCGAGGATAATACATTGTTTTGTCGTTGTAAATCTTAATATCTTTTTTAAGAAATTTACAGATTTAGGATTATTGAATACTTTTTTGTTATCAAATAAAGATTTAAGTTGTTTTGATGTAAGGCGATTATCTTCATAATAATAAGTTTTTAGTTTCTCCATTACAGTATCTAATCTTTTTTTAATCTTTGGAATTATTGTTTCATCTTCACCCCATAATACATTCCCTTTTTCATCTTCGTTATCAAAAGTTTCTTTTGTAAATCGATAACCATATTCAGGTTTTGCACAAACTTGTCCAGTTATTGGATGAATTATATCGTATGTATAACCACCGGGCTTCGTATTTGCAGAATTTCCTGGATAAAAAACACCTTTTTCATCGACATAGGAATAATGAGATATACCTGATAAATCATCCCCGTTTTTTTGTTTTCTTATCCATTTTCGTAATTCAATTTTAATATTTTCAATATCAGAACCATATTTCCCTTTTAATTCTTCATATTTATTTTGAATAAGAACACCTTTTGTTGATGGAATTTCCCAAGCGTCTTGATATAACAAACTTTTCGCATAACAAATAACATATTCGTGTTCAGTAGCAATTTGTGATGGGTTATTGTCAGTCGCTGTTTGCCAGATAATATTTCCTACAAAATTCTCTTCCCCGAAAATTTCATCCATCAATAGCCGAAGTTGAGCCACTTCATTATCATCAATAGAAACAAAAATAACACCATCATCTTTTAAGAGTTGTTTAGCAATATAAAGTCGAGGATACATAAAAGTAAGCCAAGCAGAATGAGAGTTGCTTTTGCTACTTACAAAACTTAAAATTCGCTTTGCTTTTTCTTCATCTACTCCTGCAAGTTGTCTAAACTCACTAACAGTAAATTTTCTGTCGTCTTGATATAAAAAATCATCTTTACCTGTGTTGTATGGCGGGTCAATGTATATCATCTTTATTTTTTCGTAATAGGCATTTGAAAGGTGCTTTAACACTTCCAGATTATCGCCTTTAATAAGCAAATTTTCAGAATTTTTATTTTTTTCTTTTTGGTTAAAATCTTCATCTTCTTTCAAAAGTGTTATTGCTTCATCACTTGCAAGAAGTCTGGCATAAGATTTACCAAGCCAATCCATTCCGTAACTTTCTTTGTAAAAATCAATTTTGTTTTCAGAAAGTTGTTGTTTGAATTTTTCAAAGTCAAAGTTTCCACTTTTGTCAAAACAATGAGAGAAATGTTTTTTGAGTACTTCCAAATCTTTGTTTGGTACTTTTATATTGTTGGTTATTTTTTGCTCTTTATTCATTATATATCCTTTGTAATTTCATTATCATTCAATAATTCTTTTACACTCACATTAAGTATTTTGGCAATATCATAAAGCACCTCTAATCTTGGTTGTTTACGGTTTTGCACATAGGAATTTACCATATTATAGCTTTTTCCAAGTTTATCAGCAAGCCACTTTTGTTTTATTCCTTTTTCTTCCAATACCTCTTTAATTCTATTCATTTGAATAAATTATTTAAACACAAAAATAATAGAGTTTTATTGAATATCTCTTTTTGTGAGATATTTTTTCAAATAGTTATTAACATTATTTTACAAGTGCAGGAAAGAAATTGCTCTTTTAGTATTTTCAGGTTTAACAATTTGTTCGCTGAATTTTCTTTATATGCCAACAAAATTATTCTTTTTATCAGTATTCTATTTGCCTTTTACTTTAAAAAGATATATTGACAGTTTAACAAAACCTTATCGAATCAAAACAAAAAACAACCGCATAACCCTACCTCAACCCCCTCCTGCCCTTCCATGTATAGGGTACCACCATCGAAAGCAAAGCGGTAACCGTAAGATAAACCGGATAAATTATTTCAAACGGGAAAGCATATTTTAAAAGACCTTCTTTAAATGTAAAAACGGAAAATCCTTTCAGCAACGGATAATCGGCAAGGAATTTCATCAACACCAAAAGAGCGTAAAGAATCCACAACTCCGGCCGAAAAAAACCGGCCGCAAGCGTTGTAAAAAGCATCAGGTTAAAAAGAAAAACAACAACGGCCACCACTTTGGGCCACAGCATTTTGTATCCCACGGCTTTGGAACCCCACCGGATTCTCTGAAGCACAAACTCTTTCAATCCTGCCGGCGGTGCGGTCTCCACAATTGCCTGCCTGCTTTTTAAAAAACATACAGAGCCGGGGCCGTATTTTTTTGCCACATAATGCAACAGAAAAACATCATCGCCCGAGGCAAATGATTGTCCTTCATTCATGGAAACAATCTCTTTTACAATCCTGCCTGAGATTGCCATGTTGGCGGCATTTCCGCTCAGGGGCAATTTCATGCCCTGGGAACCGGCGCCACTCGCCACCAGGCTGATAAAATCAAGAGAAAAGAACTTTTGAAGAAAACCCTTTTCGTTTGCATATACAACAGGGCCCAATATCAACAAAGGCTTTTTTTCAGCATAACAGGCAACCATTGTTGAAATCCAGGTTTTTCCGGGAATACAATCGGCGTCGGTGGTAACAACCAACTCACCCGAAGCGGCGGAAAACCCCTGTGCCACGGCAGCTTTCTTCCCTTTCCCTGTTGCTTTCAGTACGGTAAGATTTCCGGCTTTTTCACTCTCTCTTTTTAATATTTCATAAGTGTCATCTTCCGAATGATCGTCCACAATAATTATTTCCATGTTTCCGGAAGGATAATTCTGGCTCACCAACGATTTCAAAAATGCCGGCAGGTTTTCTTCCTCGTTTCTCACGGCCACCACTATGCTTACCTTCGGTTTTCTTTGCGGTTCCGATGTTTGAAACTCCTCCGTTTTCAGCCATCCGGCAATAAAAACAAAGAGCAGCAACAGATAACCGCCCGCTCCGACCCAAAGGATTACAAAATATATGTCAATGGCCGTTTGCATGATTGTTGTTTCTGAAAAAACGCAGTTGAAAAACAAAAAAAGCACCCGCAAGGGCAGGCAATCCTATATTGATAATCCACAGCAGCGACGAAGCCGCCACAACACCCTGTTGTACCACCTCCGTCCATTGATGCAAAGGTTCAAAATAATAGGCAAAAACATAGAGGCTCACCGATCCCCGCACACCCAACTCGGTCATGGCAACAGTCGGTATAACGGTCATAAACAGATAGATAACACTAATGAGCACCATGGCGTTTACATAAGAAATACCAACATTAAAGAGCCTTAACGAAAGATAAAACTGAAAAGAGAAGATAAGGTACCGTAACATACTTATCAACAATACATAAAAGAGTTCCTTCCCATCATACCACTGAAAAATCTGTGAATATTTTTTTATGTGCGGATATTCTTTGCCGCTGAGCTTTTTAATGATAGCGGATAATACGGAAAAATTCAGGTAAAAGAAGATGATGAGCGCCATGGCAATGACAACCGCCGAAACAATACCGATATAGCTCCACAGTTCAAATGAATCGGAAAGGTCGAAAAAGGTGTGCAGTGCAATGGCCAGGCCTGTTAAACCGAACAATATCGTTGTTATCAATTGCGCAAGCCCTCCCAAAATAGTGGAAAGCGTAGCCTGCAGGCGGTCTGCTTTTTTCAAAATAAAAACCCGCCCGAGATAATCACCCGTCCTGTTGGGCAGAAAAATACTTACCGAAATCCCCGTTAGTACGGCACGAAAAGCATTGATTGCCGAAACCTGCTCCAACTTACCGATAAGAAACTTCCATTTAATTCCTTCGAGCCACCATTGAACCGGAACCAACAGCAACAGCAAGGCAACTTTAAAAACAAAGCCTTCCGTTTGGTAAGAATCCGATATGGTCTCAATAATGGAACTCAGATTGTGTTTCCTGAAAAGCTCATCATACAAAAAGATGACGGTCAGCGTCAGAATGACAAGCTGAATTGCCTGGTTGATGTAAGTTTTATTTACTTTTGCTTTCATAAACGGAACTCATGGTAACCAACGAACGTATTATTTTGGGTATTGATCCCGGCACAAATATAATGGGTTATGGCCTTGTAAAACAAAAAGGCAACAATTTGACCATGATTACCATGGGAATCATCCATCTCGGTAAATACAGCAATCATGCCCTAAAATTAAAAAAGATTTTCGAACGGACGCTGTCGTTGATAGAAGAATATCGTCCCGACGAGCTGGCCATTGAGGCGCCTTTTTACGGTAAAAACGTCCAGTCGATGCTGAAACTGGGCCGTGCACAGGGCGTTGCCATGGCTGCGGGACTTTACAAAGAGGTTCCTATTTTCGAATATTCACCCAAAAAAATAAAACAATCCATTACCGGAAACGGAAGCGCCAGCAAAGAGCAGGTGGCCGGAATGCTGAAAACCATCCTGAATTTTAAGGATATCCCCCAAAATCTCGATGCCACCGACGGACTTGCCGCTGCGGTATGCCATTTTTTTCAGGGAAACAAAACCGCCCGGGGGAAAAGCTACAGCAGTTGGAAAAGTTTTTTGAAAGAGAATCCCGGCAGGAAAGCATAAAACTCACACCGGAAAGATATCCTTAACAATTCTTTTGGCTGTTTTACAACCCACCCTACATCAGCTTCTGCTGCATCTTCCACCAGCGGTCGGGCAACTCCTGCCGCATGGCGGTTTGGTAATCGTTGTATGAGCAGGGAATCATGTGCTGCCTTCCGTAACGTTCGTTGGCTTCGTTTTTAATGGGTACTTCAATCCACCAACGGCCTGTTTTTTTACTTTTTAAAAAGATAAGCTCCTCGTTAAGTTCGTCGAGGTAAACTCTGAACCGGATAAAATTGTCGCGCTCTTTTTCGGGATAATCGCCCTGCCGGTTCATAAATCCGTCTATGAAATACCATATCATCTGGGCTGTCAGGTGGGCAGTAACACCCCTCGGATCAAGTTTGGGATTGTATTCATAAAACCCGATACTGCTCAGCTTGTCGCTCATCCCCGCATAGCGGCAAATCCGGCAGGCCTCTTCACCTCTGAAACCGTTGGGGCCGGCATAATAGTTCCCCGGCGCATCGGAATAGCGGACAGCCGAAATATCAAAACTCAAAATATCGGCATCGCGCACCATGGGTTCGGCCTCCTCGGGATGCTCCCGCACATTTCCCAGACGGTAATAATCAAAAAAGAGGTTCTTCATCAACTGAATGGCATCCTGATTTACAAAATAGGTCTGATACCCCAGATTGGTATAATTAAAAAGAAAATTGGGCTGATGCAAAATAATACGGCTCAAATAAGAACGCGAATTGAGATCATTCTCATCATGACCCAGGTCAAACAGGGGGTCAACCGCCGCTATGTTGATTATCCGTCCGATATTTTCATAAGCAAGGTAATTGGCATACGTAATGTCCTGACTTCCACCGATAATAACGGGCAACACATCGCTTTTGAGCAACAACGAAACAGCCTCACGTACGGCAAAATAGGTATCCTCAACGGTATGGCCTTTTTTAATATTTCCCAAATCGGCTATCTGCAGGTTGGTCCAATGGCTGTAGAGGTTATACAGATATTTCCTTATTACATCGGGGCCGTCGCCGCAACCGGTATTTCCAAGAGCCATACGGTCTTCATTCACCCCTATCAAAGCCAGGTTAATTCCTTCAAGAGACGGAAACCCCGACTCCTCCCTGTAGGTATGTATCACATCACCCAGCCGGTTAAACTCGGTCTGGCCCGTAATGCTTTCAAAATCAATCGTTACCGGTTCAAAATAAATATCAAGGTCCATTTCACTCTGTTTTAGCTGACGAAGTTAAAAAGATTTTGCCAATCCTTTTTTTGTTCCTCTGTTTTTTTCAACAATCCGGTCTCAATAAACAAATCACCTTTCATCCAGCAGCACCAGGGCATTCCACACCAAAAGCGCCGTTCCGGCAAGCAGGCTCCGTTCATCAATATCAAACGCCGGGGTATGCAACCCGGCCGTTATCCCCTTCTTTTTGTTGGCAACACCTATGCGGTAAAAACAGGATGGTACCCGTTGCGAATAGTACCCGAAATCTTCCACTGTCATTCTTATATCTAAAGGTTTCACCTGTTCTTCACCCAACAATTCACCGGCAGCTTTCATCAGCACGCGGGTTACCGCTACATCATTTATCACCGGTGGATACCCTTTATCAATAACCGTTTCCGCTTTGCAACCATGCTTTGCCGCTATCTTTTCCGCCTCCGAAGCAATTATCCGGTGGGCTTCCTGCCGCCATTTTTCGTCAAATGCACGAAAAGTACCGTGTGCATGCACCCGGCCGGGAATAATGTTGTGTGCTCCGTCGGCAACAACCTTCCCGAACGAAAGAATGGTGGGCGATTCGGGAACCGATCTGCTGTTTACAGCCTGCTCGGTGGCAGCAATAATCTCCGCCAGTGCCAGTACCGTATTGTCAAACTGCGAGGCAATGGCGGCATGCCCTCCCCTGCCCGTTACATACAGGTTTATCTCGTCGCCAGAAGCCATGTATTTTCCCGGTCTGAACCCTGCTTTCCCCGCTTCCAGTTCGGGATAAACATGCTGCGCTATCATCACATCCGGTCTCGGATTTTCCAGTACGCCGGCCTCTATCATGGCCTTTGCGCCCCCCGGCAGTTTCTCCTCCGCAGGCTGAAAAATAAACTTAATCCTTCCCGCCCACGTTTCCCGGATTTCATTCAAAACTTTCAATGCACCCAGCAGGCAGGCCATATGAACATCATGCCCGCAGGCATGCATCACCCCTTCGTTCAGCGATTTATAAGGCACTTCGTTTTTCTCATAGATAGGCAAGGCATCCATATCGGCACGCAGCGCAACCACTTTCGCGCCGGCACTTCGCCCTTGCAATAAACCGGTAATTCCGTACCCTGCCACCCGCGTTTTATGTCCGATACCCCATCTCGATAACCATGCCGAAATATATTCCGCAGTATTTTTTTCTTCAAAACTCAATTCGGGATGCGCATGTAAATAACGTCTCATCTCACCGATAAGCGGCATCTCCTTCTCAACCAGCAAACGTACTTTTTCAGGCGTAACTGTCATCACTCTTTTTTATGCATTCAAAAATACATTTTTTAAAGGAACCTGCAAATTACCCATTGAACACCTTGTTTCCATTCTTAATTCTAATGTCTTATGCCGGATATCTTACATTAAATTCTGAAATAAACCTTAAAAATTACTCAATGGATAATGCGTATTGTTTATTCATTAATTGGTTAATATTCAATAGTCAACGCACGATTTTCAATTTTCAGGTTTTACCCGTTTATGCAATTATTTTTATCATCGAATTAAACGGATTGTCCGCCTGCGGCGTATTTTTTCTCCGGTGCAAGCCTTTGCTCCGGACTATTGCACTGGCTGACTCGTGCACTCCTCACAAGGCCATAATTCTGAGCCACCGTAAGGTTAGCCTGTGGGATGGAGTGGCATGAGATGTAAATTGCAATTTGCAATCCCCAGATTTTCGCAAAGGAAAGTCCCCAACCCACAAACCTCTCACGTCTCCGGCAGGTTTTTCCCCGGGCTCAACCTTTCAAGTCTCTCCCCACAAGGCCGGCGGCGACTTGAAAGGTTATGCCACCCGCAGAGCCGCTTACAACCTGAATTGTTTTTACCGGCAGCGATAAAATATTCTCATTCCGCAAAACATTTTGTATATTTGCTATGGAAAAAAATTCAAAAACCCTTTTTGTTTTTCAATTTTTCCACACTTAAAGAAGAAGTTGTTTAAAGTTAACATGATGAAAATGAATATAAAAAAACATTTTCTTTTAAGAATAGCATATACACCTGTCATTTCACCTGAACCTGTAGAAGATACGAATTACTATTATCGTATTTTTACAAGCCTCGATTTAGCGGGATTTCACGGGTTGTCCGTTGGTTTCGGGTACCGGTTTGGTTTTTAAAAGAGGAAAAAGAAAGAGGTTTCCGATTAATTTTGGATTGTGTATCTATCCCGTGGTTTGCAATTGTATATTGGCACGATTCGTCAGGCGCTTGAAGTCGTGTGATAACTTTCAGACCGCCGTGGATTTTACGGGGAGAGACTTGACCTTTTGGGTCACGGTAAGCCTTGTGGGGGGCATCCCGAAAGGTCAAAAACAAGGAAATAAAAACCTGAAAATGAGCAATCAGCAACGCTCAACGAACAATAAGCAAGTGGGGGCGGACTAACCAATATACACTACACCCTGTAATTCAGAGGGCGCTAACAGGTAGGCATAAGGGTTGGCGCGCCCGATGAATCCCCGAAATGATGTCAGTACCGTATTGTAAACCGGAAAAGAAGCACGAGGGGAGATTCATCGGCATTCTATCCCACATAGCCAACCTGTCGATACCTCTGAATTATGAGGGGTTAGTAATTTGAGTTGGGTGACACAAACAGAAGACACCCATATCATTCCCACCTCTAAGGCCTGACTTCCAAAAACCCGGATACCTAAAACGGCAGATCATCGGTGCCGTCGGAAGCAGGCAGGTCGGCAGCGGTATTATCCGCTGCGGGGTTACCGGTATCAGCCGCGGGTGTATTATTATCCGCTACCGGTG
Organism: Bacteroidales bacterium; assembly: GCA_027022105.1. Classification (GTDB taxonomy): domain Bacteria; phylum Bacteroidota; class Bacteroidia; order Bacteroidales; family F082; genus Sulfidibacterium. The sequence continues at coordinate 8,693 of JALVZH010000105.1, forward strand.
TGGTCGTGCTCTGAACCGTGGCAGGAGGTTCGGGCGGAGGAGGTGCATCATATGGCCCGGAAGTCATGGCATTTTTCCGCAACAAGATGTTAATCTTATCTGCGATGATTTCGGTTATGTATTTATCCATACCGTTCTGATCGGTATATTTTCTGGTTCTGATTTTTCCCTCAACATACACCATATCACCTTTGGCAAAACTTTTTTCAGCAAGATAACGGTATCCGACAATATAGTGCCATTCGGTCTGGTCAACCCAGTTGCCGCTGCTGTCGCGATAACTCTCGGTAGTAGCCAGTGAAAAAGTAACCTGTTTTACTCCGCTTTCAAATTCGCGGATTTGCGGGTCGCGACCAATGCGCCCGATAAGTATTGCTTTATTTAATCCAGCCATAATTTTAATATTTTCAGATTAATATATTTTCATCCTGCAAATAGCGCTCGATAAGGCGGGGAACAGGATATTTTTTCAAATCTTTTTGATCAACCAAAAGTAATGATTTTTTCCACAAAAAAGGACTCTTTTTTATTTTTATTCTGAAAAACCGTGCATATATAATACGGTGTGTCAAACGGTGAACATACCGGGACGGTTCTCCGGTCAGTTCAAAAGCATTTTCGAGCTTTAAACTTTTCAACAGCTTGCTCTTTTCTATGGAAAAAGATGGTTGCGAAGCATCAAAAACCTCCGAAGGAAAGTCATACAGGTTTTTCCAGATATCTGTTCTTTCCCTTTTGTGTATCAATACCTTGCCATCAGTCGTTTCAATATGGAAATAGTAATACGAGAGTTTCTTAACCTCCGTTTTCGGCTTTTTTACAGGATAAGCTTCAACAACACCTTTTTCGTATGCCTGACATCTGCCTTTAAAAACACACCGGGAACACCCGGGCGACTCGGGAACACAATACAATGCGCCGAATTCCATCATGGCCTGGCTAAATATTCCGGGCGGATGACCTGCCATTATTCCGGATGCTTTTGCGGCAAACTCTTTTCGGGCAGCAGCGCTATTGATGGGTGTACCCATAAGAAACATCCGCGACAACCAGCGATAAACATTCCCGTCCACAACAGGTACCGATTCACCAAACGCGATTGAAGCAATCGCGGCAGCAGTATAATTACCAATGCCGGGCAACCGTTTCAATTCGTTTGCCGTGCGGGGGAACTCACCACCATAATCACTCATAATTATTTGCGCTGCTTTCATCATGTTTTCAGCCCTGTTGTAGTAACCCAATCCCTGCCACAGTTTAAAAACTTCGTCGGCAGGTGCCGATACCAATGTTTTAATATCGGGATAATTGTTTACAAATTTCAGATAATATGCCATTCCCTGATTTACACGGGTTTGCTGCAAAATAATTTCCGAAAGCCATATTTTATACGGATCGGACGTTTCGCGCCAGGGCAAAACCCTTTTGTTTTTGCCGTACCAATTGAGTAATATATTACCTGTTTCTTCCATTAGCGGCGAAAATAATTAATAAAGAAACCCTTAGAAGAGAAAAAAATAAAATTTTAACATTGCTTTATAAAAATATTTATATCTTTGCCAGCCAAAATGTTAAATGAATTATTAATAAAAATAGTAAGAAGATGACAAAAGCAGAAATCGTAGCAGACATTGCTAACAAAACAGGAATTGAGAAAGTTGCTGTACAAGCAGTAGTTGAATCTTTCATGGAAAGCATCAAAGAAACTATGGTAAATGGTGAGAATGTTTACCTGAGAGGTTTCGGCAGCTTTATTATCAAAGAAAGAGCTGAAAAAACCGGACGTAACATCTCCAAAAACACCACCATTATCATTCCGGCTCACAAAATTCCGGCTTTCAAACCTGCAAAATCATTTGTTAATCAGGTGAAAGAAAACGTAAAATAATTTTTTAAAAGTTTATTATCATGCCAAACGGAAAGAAGAGAAAGAGACACAAGATGGCAACCCACAAACGTAAAAAACGTTTGAGGAAGAACAGGCATAAGAAGAAATAATTGACTTTTTTCTTTATAAAGCCGGCGTAATTATGGCGCTGGCTTTATACTTTTTACCTTACCCTCCTTCAAGTGTGCCCGGGAAAGGTTCGCAACAAGGCAACCGGTGACCACAACGCCTGAGTGGTCGAATAAAAATCAGGGAATTACAACCCGCCAAAACAACTCCCGCATATTTGAAGAAACAGTTTAAAACAGTGCAATTTATTGAAATCAAGTAAAAAAACATTAGCGTGAACAGAGAATTAGTTATCGATTCCAATGCTGCTGAGGTTAATATTGCGCTGCTTGAGGATAAAAATCTGGTTGAACTCCACAAAGAACAAACAAACAACGATTTCTCGGTAGGCGATGTTTTTCTCGGAAAAGTGAGAAAAATAATGCCCGGACTCAATGCCGCCTTTGTTGACGTAGGTTATCAAAAGGACGCCTTTTTGCATTACCTCGACCTGGGGCCGCAAATACAATCGTTGAACAAGTTTGTCAGGCTGGGAATTCAGGGCCGTAACCAACAGCTTACCCTGGAAAAGTTCAAACTGGAACCGGACATCGAAAAGACGGGAAAAATAACCAAAGTACTCACCCCCGGCCAGCAAATACTGGTACAGATAGCCAAAGAGCCCATTTCAACAAAAGGGCCGCGCGTCTCTACCGAAATATCGTTCCCGGGACGTTACCTTGTGGTTATCCCCTTTTCAAACAAAATTTCCATTTCGCAAAAAATAAAAAACAGCGAAGAACGCTCACGGCTGAAAAGGCTTTTGATGAGTATTAAGCCCAATAACTTCGGTGTGATTGTTCGTACCAATGCCGAAAACAAAAAAGTGGCCGAACTGGATGCCGACCTTCGCAATCTGGTTGACAAATGGAATAAAATAAGCCGTAAATTACCCCACCTCAAAGCACCGCAAAAAGTTCTGAGTGAACTGGATCGTACCTCCGCCATATTAAGGGACCTCCTTAACGAATCATTTAATAACATTTACGTAAACGATCCGGCATTGTATCAGGAGATTAGAACGTTTATAACGACCATTGCCCCTGATAAAAAAGATATTGTAAAAAATTACAAAGGCAATACGCCTATTTTCGAGCATTTTAATATCGAAAAACAAATAAAATCTTCTTTTGGTAAAACCGTTACCATAAAAAGTGGTGTTTATCTTATTATTGAGCATACCGAGGCACTTCATGTAATAGATGTAAACAGCGGTCACCGGGTAAACAAAGAAAATACCCAGGAACAAAATGCCCTGATAACAAACATGGAAGCTGCCACCGAAATAGCACGACAATTGCGGTTACGCGATATGGGCGGCATCATCGTTGTCGATTTTATCGATATGCGCGATGCAAAACACCGGAAACAGCTCTATGAAAAACTGAAAGAGGAGATGGCCAAAGACCGCGCCAAACACTCCATTCTGCCTCCCAGCAAGTTCGGTCTGGTTCAGATTACCCGCCAGCGGGTGCGCCCCGAAATGGCCGTCAAAGTGCTTGAAATGTGCCCCGTATGTCACGGAACCGGCAAAATAAAATCGAGCATTATGATTGTGGATGATATCGAGAACCACCTCGATTACCTTATCCACGACCAAAACGAAAAAAAACTGACCCTCACCGTTCATCCTTTTATCCACGCCTACCTTACCCGCGGTTTGTTTACATCCAAACAGTGGGAATGGTTTTTCAGGTATAAGATGTGGATAAAGATAATTCCCGTAAGCAATTACCATTTTCTGGAATACCACTTCCTGAATAAAAACAAAGAAGAGATAAACCATTAAAAAGAAAGCCGTGATGTGAATCACGGTTTTTTTTTGATTTTTTTTGGGCGGCCAAGAGGGCTTGTAGTTTCATACCTTCGGGCATCGGCAACCGGTTATGAATAATCCTCAGATTTTGCGGATAAAAACACTTGAATATCCGACACATACAAACTTTGTGACTTTTTGAAACCCTGTATGAAACTTTTACAATACCCCGGTTTCTTGCATGGTCGTTAATGTGAAAATACATTTGTCCTGCAATTCTGAAAAAAATCCGAAATGGGAAAAAAGAGAGGAAAAACCGCAAAGAAAAAAAAGCCGAAGCCAACGGAGGAGGAATCCATTGAGGAGCTCAAAGAGAAAATTGAAATTCAAAAAAATGCTTTGTACAAGATTATTGAAAAATATTCAGACAAAAAATAGAAGCCGTTTAACACCTTAATCATTATACCATGAAAAAAAACACTCTTTTTACAATTGTTTGCAGCCTCCTTTTATGGGGAGTAGCAGCGCAACCTGTTATTACCTATAATGGCAATGCGCCTCAAATCGGCGACCGTTTCGTTTATTCGGGGGTGCCTTACGGCTTTTCTTTCGACCCGGGACCGGCGGGAGGCAACCAAAGTTGGGATTTTTCAGATGTTCAGTCCATTATTTCGGTGGAAACCGTTGTCGTGGATCCCGCATCAACACCCAATGCCGCTGACTTTTCCGATGCTACCATAGCCTTTCACGACCCCAACACTTCCGATAACGATTACAGCTATTCGCAAATAACCTCTTCGGCATGGATTCATTTGGGAGCAATCGATGGTTTCGGAAATAGTTCTCCTTATACCGACCCCAGGATAGAGATGCAATATCCTTTTTCGTACAACAACACCTACACCGATACCTATTCATTTGCATCTGTTTCTTCTGTAATGATAATTCATGAAAGCGGAACCATTACAGCAACAGCCGATGCCTGGGGAAGCGTTAAAACACCTGCCGGCACCTATAATAATACCCTGCGTATGAAAAAAGAAGAAGTTTTTACCGATTCGACCTGGAATAATGCGGGAGACCTTATGAGTGTTGTCACCGATTCCTATACACGTTACGAATGGTACACGGCAACTTCGCATTACTGCGTGCTTAGTATTGGTGTTACCAGTGACGGCGTATCCGGTATATCCTGGATATCTTCAACCAACAGTATCAAAGATAATCCGCTGCTTTCGCAGATTGCTGTTTTCCCCATTCCCGCCGACAATGTCGTCAATGTCAAATTAACTGCCGGCATTGCAGACAAAATGGAAATCACTGTTGTGAATCTGACAGGTCAACAATTAATGCGGCTTGCCAAAACGGGAAGCAATCGATTTTCAGCAAACATCAGTCAACTTCCTTCCGGCATTTATTTCCTCAGAATTAAAAACGGCTCCGGGAATATCATGACCAAAAAATTTGTTAAACAATAAATACATTCAAAATGAAAAAAGAACCCGATATTAAAACCGGAATTGTGAATCCGTTTCGCACACTCTTTTTGTTAATGCTGCTGATATTTTTTACAGGGCTACCCAAATTCGGAATAGCCCAGCAGGTTTCTCCAACAGCGATATGCACAGCGGGAGAAAGTTTCGTAACAACAACACAATCCCTCGAATTTGTCCTTGGAGAGGTCGCAGTTGAGACCTTTCAAACAGGGGGCAATATCCTGAGCCAGGGGTTTCTTCAGGGTACTCAAAAAGGGATTGGAATAAAAGAAGATTTAATGAAGAGTTCCCGTATCAGGGTTTTTCCTAACCCGTCAACCGGTGTTTTTACGGTGAGTTGCGAAAACACTCCCGAAAAAATATTAGTGCTTGATGTACATGGAAAAACTATTTATAAGGTTGAAAAACCGAAAAAAACCGTCACCGTGGATATCAAGAAACTTCAAGGAGGGATTTATCTGATAAGAATCATCTTTAAAAACAATCTTCCGGTAACAAAGCGAATCATTAAAAATTAATTCTCAATAAAAAAAACAGAAAAATGAAAAAGTTACAATTACTTATGATTAGTCTGGTACTGTGCGGAACGGTTTGGGCGCAGGCACCGCAAAGCTTTAAGTACCAAGGCGTGGCCCGAAACAGCGAAGGAGTGGCCATTACCAACAGCCCCATCGGGTTGCAATTTTCTATCCTTGCCGGCAGTGCAACCGGAACAACGGTGTACAGCGAAACATTTACCGCAACATCAAGCGGTTCCGGCGTGTTTAGTGTGAACATCGGAGAAGGAAACGTGGTTTCCGGAAATTTTTCCGACATCGACTGGGGTGGAAATACATATTTCTTAAAAGTTGCTATGGATATTTCGGGAGGCTCCGATTATGTTGATATGGGTACCTCACAACTGTTGTCGGTTCCCTACTCCCTTTACACCGGCTCCATTTATGTAAACTACTCCAACGACACCCTTTACATTGGCGACCAATATGTAATTATCTTCGGTGGAGGTGGCGGAGGCGGTGGTGGTAATACCGTTACCGACTATGACGGCAATACCTACGAAACCGTTACCATTGGCAACCAAACCTGGCTGAAACAAAACCTCCGTTCGCTGCACTATGCCGATGGAACCCCCATAGACAGTGTATGGGTTTATGATGACAACGAAAGCAATGCAGAAGTTTATGGCAGATTGTACAGTTGGGATGCTGCCATGAACGGTGCTTCATCGTCTAACGGCAACCCGAGCGGTGTGCAGGGTGCCTGCCCCGACGGTTGGCACATGCCAAGCCAGGCGGAGTTTGAAGAATTGATAAATGCTGTTGGAGGAACCTCTTCCGGCGGCTGTGCCCTTAAATCTTCCAACAGTGCTTACTGGGAGACTTCCAGCAATCCCGGAACCAACTCGTCTGGATTTTCAGCTCGGGGTGCCGGAAAGCGCGAACCTCATCAATATCAGTATGAAAATTTAAAACGTAACGCCACCTTTTGGTGTACCACCGAAGATGCCGGTAATTCATTTCTTGCCAACCATCTGAATCTGATGTACCAATATTGTATGGTTCAAATTAATTCGCTTCTTGGAGAAAAAGATACCGGTTACTCTATAAGGTGTGTAAAAGATGAATAATCTTAAATAATAAATTACCATGAAAAAAATAATCTTCACAATAGTTGCTATATGCCTGATAGTTACAGGTTTAAAGGCGCAACCCGTTATTACATACAGTGGAAACGCTTCCCAGATTGGTGATTCCTATGAATTTTCCGGTGCTGACGGTTCTTTCGATCCCGGTCCTGACGGGGCAAACCAAAATTGGGATTTCTCCGGTATCAGCTCTTCTTATTCCTATACTGTAACCGTTGTTTCTCCGGCTTCAACACCTTTTGCTCCGGATTTTCCCGAATCAAACACCGCTTTTCATTACACGGGAGATAACGAATCGTTCAGTTATGCCGAAATAACCACCTCGGAAATGTTAAACGACGGTATGGGTTTTGACCCGGGTGGTAGCAATGAGTATATTATCCATTACACCGATGCCGTTAAAAATATGGAGTACCCCTTCTCCTATACCGGTTCTTATACGGACAGCTATTATACTGCTTATACCTTAAACGGTGTGGATATCCATGAGCACGGTAATGTTACGGTAACAGCCGATGCATGGGGAAGTGTTTCAACACCGGCCGGTGTTTATAACAACACTTTAAGGGTGAAATCGGAATATACTTATACCGATTCGGTGTTTATGATGGGGACTTTTATATCCGCAACCACTAATTCATACACCGACTACGAATGGTACACGGCAACATCGCATACTGCGGTAATCAGTATCTCGGTATCGGGCGATGGTTCATCCGTAAGTTACCGTTCGGATGGTGTCGGTATTGACGAACAAACCGGTTTTCAATGTCAAATGTATATATATCCCAACCCTGCAACAAACCGGATAAATGTTGAATTTCCCGGAAAAATGAGCAATAATACCGAAGTATTTATTTGCAACCTTGCGGGAAAACAGGTGGTTCAAGGTATAAAAACAGGGAACAAATACTCGTCGGATATTAGTGCTCTTCCTTCGGGCGAATACATAATAAAAGCCGGAAATAAGTATGTCGGTAAATTTATTAAACGATAACATAAAACAGAAAACAATGAAAAACATCAGATTATTAACGCTTTTTACAGCAATTCTTTCAATTATCCTTGCTACCGGATGCAAAAAAGATGACAATCCGGGATCGGGTCAAAACGCACCTGAGTTTAAGTCGAAAACAGTAACCGTGCCCGATGCCATGCAGCAATCGAACAGTCCCGGTGCTCAAATGGCAGTGAGTTACATTAATATGATGAACGCCATGTCTTCTTATGAGAACATGATGCGGCCTCCCGGAAAAACCATACCTGTGCACTTTAAAGACGGAGAAAATACATATACCTGGGTAGTAAACGATAATTCGGGTTCTTATACGGTTACTATGGTGGTTTCGGAAACTGTAGAAAAGATAGTATGGGACATGTACATAACCGGAACTATGGATGGCCACGACCTTACCGATTTCCTCTTCATACATGCATTCCAAAAAAAGGATGAATCGGGGAGCGATTTTCTGGTTTATGATACAGAAACGGGAAATGAGTACATGGATATTTCCTGGAATGTAATGGGAGACGGCGCTACCGGGTATGATTTTGTGGTATTTCAGGAGACCTCGTTAAAGCTTATTATCAATGCCGACGGTTCAGGATCTATAGAGGCGAAAGAGTGGGAAAACGGAACGTTTGTGCTTACTTACCGCGCCACATGGGATGCTTCGGGTCACGGTGAGTATTGGGAGTATGATAACGGACAGCAGACCGACCACGGAACCTGGTGACGACAGATTGTTTTAACGGTTAAAAAGGAAAACCCTGCAAAATGCAGGGTTTTTTTATAAATATACTGAACTTTAGGTACATAGAGAATTATAATATTTGATTATAATCAATAAACCGGTAAAAAAATGTAATTTATTTGAATATAATCAAAAAGAAACGAAAAAACGTAAAAAATTCGATTATAATCAATAAATTGGCATAAAGGTAACACCCTGTCAATATCTATTGCGATTCATTGTTATTCAAATATGTTTTTGGAAAGTTTTTTAACAGCATGTACATACGTTAACAGTAAAAAATCTTGCTGACTGGATACTATAAAATTTTTCAGGGTGATAAAGCAAATAAAATAATATCTAACTTTGCCCTATAATAATTAATTACAATTTAATCTAAATAAAAATAGCAATGTCAATAAAAAGACAACAGGTAATTGATGCATTGAAACAGGTCATCTTTTTTGCAAAGCAAAACAACATTGTTGACCTGAACATGATTGATGATATCGAAATCAAGGACAAGAACATCAAGGTTACCATTATTTTTCCGAAACTGGACGACCCAGCCGTGGGTATTGTTTACAACTCGGTTGTAAAAACCCTGAAACAAGAGTTGGGCGATGACATAACGGTGGACGTAAAACCTGTTTCGGAAGCCGACCGCGGCAGAGGTCCGCTGGCGGGAGTTAAAAACATTATTGCCGTCATTTCGGGAAAAGGCGGCGTGGGTAAGTCCACCGTTTCGGCCAACCTTGCCGCTGCGTTGATGAAAAGCGGTAGTAAGGTAGGCATTCTTGATGCCGATGTTTTGGGGCCTTCGGTTCCCATTATGTTTGGTGTGGAAGGGCAGCAGCCCGGCGTTATCGAGCGTGACGGAAAACCGGTGATGTTGCCTTTGGAGAATTACGGCATTAAGATTCTTTCCATCGGATTTTTTGTAAAACCCGACCAGGCGCTCATGTGGCGCGGCTCCATGGCAAACAATGCCTTTAATCAGTTGATGACCGATTCGGAGTGGGGCAATCTCGATTTCCTTATTATTGATATGCCTCCCGGAACCGGCGACATCCAGCTTACTTTGGCGCAGTCGTACAATATTAAAGGTACGGTGCTGGTTACAACGCCCCAAAAAGTGGCAGCAGCCGATGTCCGACGTGCCGCCATGATGTACCGCCAGGAAAAACTGACCATCCCGTTGCTCGGTATTGTGGAAAACATGTCCTACTTCACCCCTTCGGATATGCCCGATAAAAAATATTACATCTTCGGACAGGGCGCCAGCGACCAGTTGGCAAACGAGCTCAATATCCCTGTTCTTGGACGTATTCCTATTATGGAAAAGGTTGTGGAAACCGGCGACAGCGGGATGCCCATCACACTCGTGGAAGACAACCCCGTAAGCCGTGCATTTATGGATATTGCCGGAAAACTGAAACGTATGGTGGAGGATATGTAATGAAGTTAATGTGGTGATAATGAGTATAAAATATTGGACACCGGAAAATGAATTCTACTATTCCCCTCCTTGGAGAGCTTGTCCCGACTTTACGTCGGGAGGTGCAGGGGTGGGTTTATTAAAAAAGATATTCACTTTTCCGGTGTCCAATATTTTAAAATTAACATAATTATTGAGATTTTAAACAAGCTCATTATCAACTTATTTCCAAAATCAGGATTTTAAAAACAGCTAAAAGGAAAAAACTATGGAAAACAAAAGCAACAAAGAAGAACTCAATAAAAAGGTGGTAAATGTTTTGGAGCAGGTACGGCCCTATCTTCAGGCCGACGGCGGCGATTTGAAATACGTGGGGCTTACCGACGACAATGTGGTGGAAGTGGAACTGACAGGCGCCTGTAGTGCCTGTGCTTTCAGTACCATGACCCTGAAAAACGGGGTGGAAGCCACCTTAAAAAAGGTGCTCCCCGAAATTAAAGAGGTGGTAGCTGTAAATTTATAAAAAGGATTAACAGCCGGTATAAAAGAGCTGTTTTGCCTGAGTGGCAGGACGGCTTTTTTTGTTCCCGTTGTGATGATTTTGGTACGGTGCTGCGATGTTTATAATTTATCCCCCGCCAACGGTTTCCAAAAATGTTCGCGGAAATTGATAATGCGGTCATCCTCAATTTGCAAACCTTCGTTTTCAAGAAGCGTCTTCATCACTTCACTGCCGCCGAAATGTCGCTTTCCGGTTAATAATCCGTTCCGGTTTACCACCCTGTGTGCGGGCAGGTTTTTCAGGTTGTATTTCGAGCTGTTAAGTGCCCATCCCACCATGCGGGCTGCCCCTTTGCTGCCCAATGCTTCGGCTATGGCACCATAGGTGGTAACCTTACCGTAAGGAATTTGCTCCACAATGCGGTAAACTTTCCTGAAAAAACCGGTATTGTCTGTTTTATGACTCATTATCAATCAGTCTGGCTCTGATATAACGGATGGGTGTATTAAACTCCAGCCACTTTTGTTCGTAAAATGTCTGTATCTCTACCACCTCATTATCAAGGTCGGAGTGGTAAATATCCTCGTTGGCATACTCAATTTCAAATCCCTGTTGTTGCAATACCTCCAATGTGTAATCGTAAAGCAACAACGCATCTGTTTTCAGGTGAAGAATGCCGCCGGGTTTTAAAAATGTTTTGTAGCGGTTGAGAAACAGGGGGGAGGTAAGGCGTTTCTTTTCCCTCGATTCTTTTATTTGCGGGTCGGGAAAGGTGAGCCATATTTCGTCCACTTCATTATTCCCGAAAAAATATTCGATTAGTTCGATACGTGCCCTGACGAAAGCAACGTTTTTCAATCCCTCCTCATGCGATGTTTTCAATCCGCGCCACAAACGGGCACCTTTTACATCAATACCAATAAAGTTCTTTCCGGGGAATTTTCTTGCCAGCCCTACGGTATATTCTCCCTTCCCACATCCCAATTCCAATACAATGGGATTGTCGTTCTTAAAAAAATTGCTATTCCATTTACCTTTCAGCGGAAATCCTTTGACGGCTTCCTCGTAAGAGTATTGAAAAAGATGTGGGAAAGTAAGATTTTCTGCAAATCTTTGAAGTTTGTTTTTTCTGCCCAATGCTCACCCGCTTTATATTATTTTCTCATGATCCAGGCAGCATGGTTCTCTTCTTTGCGAATGGCAACCAGGCGCTGCTCTGCTTCGGCCATATCCGAAAACTTTTCGTATGCCACGCGGTACATTCCGTATTTGTTGGTATCGGCTATCAAGGCATTGTATCCGAACGACCTGAGTTTTTTAACCAGTTTCCGTGCATTGTTAACACTTTTGAACGAACCAGCAATAATGTAGTATCCTTTTTCTTTTTTAACATTGTTGACAACGGGTTCGTTAACCGGTTCCGGTTCTTCATTTACAAACGGTTCCGCTTCGATTCTGGGTTCCGGTTCTGACCCAATGTTTTCAGCTGTTTCCGGTTCCTCGTCAGGCAGAATGTTGTCGATTATCGAAGCCTGCTGTATATTATCCTCTGTTTTGGGTGTTGCCTCATCCTGTGGTGTTGTATTGTCCGCAGTTCGACGGTCACGGGTAAGGTTGTTATCTGTTTTTTCCGGTTCCGCAGTCAGTGCCGGTTCCACAGTCGGTTCCGTTTCCGTTGCAACTTCCGTCCTGTCGGGTGTTACGGCTTTGTCAATATTATTAAGCCATTGGGCTAACCTGACTCCTTGCGGGGAGGTAGCGTAACCGGTAAAATTAACCTTATCCAGATTGTCAATGGCATAGTTGTAAGGAGAGCGGTAGAAAAAGGGTATGCGTGATGCATATTTGTCGTAATAAACTTTGACTGTTTCCTTGTTCATAATGGCAATTCCCAGAAGCATTGCCAAAATGATAAGGGATACGAAAGCCAGTTGTGTTTTAAAAGGACTTCTTTTTACTTCTGCCTGCATATGATAAGAGGAATGGTTTTCTTTTTTTCCGGACGAAACCTTCTTTTTCTCCGGTTTTTTAGTGCCTGGTGTTTTGTGTTCATGTTTTGGAGCAGATTTGGCAGCACCTGCTTTGGCAGCAATTTTCTCCTTCAGTTTTTCTTCGTGCGATACACGACGTACGGCAGGTGATACAAATCCGGTAAGCCCGTAAGCGTCAGCCTCATAGTTAATGGTTGTGTCCTGTTCAAAAACAATCTGTTCTTTGCTGTTCATGTAAAGATAACCGATCCTGTGAAAATTAATCCTCTTGCCGGTTTTCAGGGCTTCATGACAAAGCAAAACAAACTTATCAACCTGTGTTTTGGCTTCCCGATAAGAAAGACCCATCTCTTTTGCAACGTAATTAATAAGGAGTCCGTCGTTTGCCCTGAGCTGAGTGTTAAAAAATATTTTTTTAAACGGCGGTTTAAAATGATGGGTAACCGGATTAATGGCAGCAGGTGTTTCGCTGGTAAGAAAACCACCCAAACCGGGAATAACTACACACTCGTAATCATACAACAAATCTCCTATATACCTTGCAATCTTCATTTTAACTGCATTTAAAATGTAAAAATAATGAACCTGCTAAGGTAGGTCAAGATTTTAGTTTTAGCAAGGATTGTTAGTAAGTTTTGATAAATCTTCGGGAGTATCTATTCCGTAACTTTCTACTTCTGTAAGACCCAGATAGATAGGAATGCCGTTTTCCAACCATCGCAATTGTTCAAGGCTTTCGGCATTTT
>JALVZH010000105.1:22005-35937 GCA_027022105.1 Bacteroidales bacterium
TTCAAGAGTTCCCCGGGGCATGGAAACAATCTTTTTCAAGACCTCTTTACTGAATCCGTAAAGTCCGATGTGTTTGTAAAAGGCGGTCTTTTTCAACCACTCTTTTTCAGGATGATTGCGCACAAACGGTATGGCTTGACGACTGAAAAAAAGCGCTTTCATATTGTTATCAAAAACAACTTTTACCACATGGGGCGAAAACAACTCCTCTTCTTCGGAAATTCTTTTTGCCAGCGTACCGATGCTGACTTCATTACGCTCAAAAAGTGATACAACCGATTCTATCTGTTCAGGCTTTATAAATGGTTCATCACCTTGTATATTAATAACTATATCAAACCGTTCACCGTTTTTTTTCTCAATAAGTTGTGTTGCCTCAAAACAGCGGGAGGTGCCGTTGGGGTGTTCGCCCGATGTAAGAACGGCTTTCCCCGAAAAGGAGACAACCGCATCGTATATCCTTTTGTCGTCGGTAGCTACAACCAACTCATCCAGTCCTCTTGTCTTTAAAGAATTTTCGTAAACATGCTGTATCATGGGCTTTCCGCATATTTCCGCCAGCGGTTTACCGGGAAACCGTGTGGAGGCATAGCGGGCGGGAATAACACCAAGGACTTTCATGTTTTAAAATTAAAAAAGTCCGTGAATCTCTGCATTAATTTTCTCGATAACAACAGCAAGGTCTTCGGGTTTGGTAAAATCGCTGTTGTCAGAATCAATAATCAGCAGTTTGCCGAGGTTGTAGCTTTTAATCCATGTTTCGTAACGCTCGTTCAGGTGTTTCAGATAATCGAGACGGATTGATTCTTCGTATTCCCTGCCCCGCGACTGAATCTGTTTTACCAGAGTGGATACCGATGCCCGCAGATAGATAAGCAGATCGGGAGGCTGGATAAAGGAGCTCATCAGTTCGAAAAGCGAAATGTAATTCTCAAAATCCCGCGTTGACATAAGGTTCATCGAGTGCAGGTTGGGTGCAAATATGTATGCGTCTTCATAAATGGTACGATCCTGAATTACATTTTTACCGCTTTTACGTATTTCGATGACCTGACGAAACCGGCTGTTTAAAAAATAGATTTGCAAATTAAACGACCAGCGCTGCATGTCTTCATAAAAGCTGTGCAGATACGGGTTGTTTTCAACATCTTCAAAATGCGGTTTCCAGCCGAATTCTTTTGCCAGTTTCTTTGTAAGGGTCGTTTTTCCCGAGCCTATGTTTCCTGCTATTGCTACGTGCATCTTCTTCTCTTTTTTTCTACGAAATTAAAAACTTTTTATTTGTATTCAACTATTTAAATAAGTTATTTAACTCAAACATGATGATAATCCATCTAATTCTATATATTTTTTTAATAAGCTAATATTCACCGGTTCACAAGCAACACGCCTTAATCTCTTCAATATATTTTCTGTTATTTGAAAGGCGTGGAACTTTATGTTGTCCTCCCAGTTTGTTCTTCTTTTTCATCCAACGGTAAAAAGTACCCTGCGGGGCTTTGTCCACCAAAGGTTCTTTTAAAACCATGCTGTGATACCGCTTTGCTTCGTAATCAGAGTTCAACGATTTGAGGGCTGTGTCGAATGTCTCCCTGAAAAACTCGAAATCTTCAGGTTCTTTGGCAAATTCGATAATCCACTCGTGCCGGATGGTTTCCCCTTCAAAAAGAGGAGCGGCCGTATAATCGGTAATGGTGGCACCTGTTTTTTCACAGGCAATGGAGAGTGCTTTGTCAGCATTATCGATAATAAGTTCTTCCCCCACAACATTAATATAATTTTTTGTCCTTCCCGTAATTCTGATTCTGTACGGCGAGAGGGAAGTAAACCGTACCGTATCACCGATTTTATACCGCCACAGACCCGAATTCGTAGAAATAACCATGGCATAGTTCACTCCTTTTTCAACCTCAAAAAGCTCTTTAACTTCGGTTGTTTCACGGTCTCTGTCATCCAGAGGGATAAATTCGTAATAAATTCCGTAATCGAGCATCAGCAGCATGTCGTGGCTGTTGCTTTGATCCTGAATACCGAAAAAGCCTTCCGAAGCATTGTACGTTTCAAAATACTTCATTTTATCGCTGCGAATCAGCCTGCGGTATTCCTGAAAATAGGGGGTCATGCTCACACCGCCGTGAAAAAACACCTCTAAATTGGGCCATACATCGCTCACGTTGTCTTTCCCCGATATTTCAAGTATTTTACGGAGCAATACCAATGTCCATGAAGGAACCCCCGATAAACTTGTAACATTATGATCCAGTGTCGATTCGGCAATCATATTAATCTTACTCTCCCACTCATCCATCATTGCAATGGCCAGCGAAGGAGTGCGCATAAGCTGTGCCCAGTAGGGCATGTTTTGCATTAATATTGCCGACAGGTCGCCCACATAATAGCTGCTGTTGTTCACCTCCTGAATATTGCTGCTTCCTCCCATCAGCAACCCCTTTCCGGTAAACAGTTCCGAGTCGGGATAATTGTTCAGGTAAAGCGTCAGCACATCCTTTCCTCCTTTAAAATGGCACTCTTCGATGGTGGACTCGCTTACGGGAATAAATTTGCTTTTACCCGCCGTTGTCCCCGACGATTTGGCAAACCATTTTATCTCTTCGGGCCAAAGTATGTTCGTTTCACCGTTTTTTAAACGCTCGATGTACGGGAAAATATCTTCGTAGGTACTTACCGGTACCCGTTCACGGTATTGTTCAACATTTTTAATGGATGCGTAATCATATTTTTTGCCCCATTCCGTATCTTTGGCAGTGTTTATCAACTTAAAAAACCACTCCTCCTGTACCTCATGCGGGTATTTGATAAATAGTTCTATCTGGTGTATTCTTTTCTTTATCAACCAACTAAGTACCGAGTTTATTAAAGCCATCTACCTGTAATCTTTAGGATAAATTAAAAATTCAAATATACACCAATTTATTTCACGGTGTTTTGTGCCGGTTGTAATTCAAAAATGAAACTTTTGAACTTTCGGGACTCCACCTGCAAGGCTTCCAGCGGCCCAAAAGGTCATATCTCCACTCACTTAACCCATGGCAATCCGAACGGATATTCATTCTGTTATTTGCAATTACGAACGGTTATCACTCCTTGTAAAAGCATTTTTAAATTTCAGCATTTTAATTGGTTTTAGCTTGTGCTAAAACATGTTGTTCCTGCTCGTCCAATCTTCATCGTGCTTTTTCTCTACTTTTTTCGTACCTTTGCTCTCTATTAATTTTTTAGCAATCCGGGGGATAATAAGTTGAAATCAAACAGATTAAAAGAGAAACCGAAACCGCCCAAAGCGGAAAAAGAAAACGGTTCCAAAAGGAAAAAGCAAAAAAAGACTACTGCAAAAAGCAAAAAAAAGCGGGAACGAAAACCTGTTCCGCCTGCCATTAAAAATATTGCAGGTATCTTTTTCCTCTTGGTATCGCTTTATCTGCTGCTTGCCTTTATCTTCTTCTTTATCAATTGGTTCAAAAGCAATCCCGAAGGAGTGACAGCAGGCATAACCGACAGCGGAGCCTATTTCGACAACCATACGGGAATAGTTCGCAGCTGGACGGGTAACCTCGGCGCATGGCTCTCGCGTCTTTTTGTTTTAAACGGGTTGGGCCTCGGCGCCATGTTTGTTTCCGTTATCCTGTTCGACTGGGGTTTAAGATTGCTGTTTAAAAAAGCCCTGTTAAAAACTTTGGGTTACATTCAGATTTTATTACTGGGTTTTTTATGGCTGCCCGTTTTAATGGCCGTGATTTTTCCCAACCATCCCGAAAATATTTTGGGCGGGCTGTTCGGACATCAGCTTTATTTGTGGCTTACCGACTGGATTGGCAGCGCAGGGCTGATTATTGCGCTTATTTTCCTGCCTGCCATATTTCTTGCCGTGGATGTAACGCTGGCACAACGGAAATTCCCCAAATTGCGCAGGAAAAAAGACAGTGCCGCACCGGTTGAAAATAGTGCTGCAATCAATACAGAAACACTAAAAGAGGATTTATACAATACGGTGGAATTTTCGGTGGAAGACGAAGAACCCGCCGAGAATACCGAAACGGAAACAAGCACCCAAAAGCCGGTTATAAACCCCATAGAACAGGAAAAGGAACCCGTAGAGGACAGCGAAGTGGAACTCACCATTGAAAAACCCAAAGAGGAGGCCAAAGCCGATATTAAAAAGATGCAGCAGGGCGAACATACCGGCATTGACGAGCAATTTGACCCGCGTATGGATTTACCCGATTTCCGTTTCCCCGGTATCGACCTGCTCAACGATTACGACAGTGAGATTGTTAAGGTTGACCGCGAAGAGATTGAAGCCAACAAACAAAAGATTGTAAAAACGCTGCAAGATTACTCCATTAGCATTGTAAAGATAAAAGCCACAGTAGGCCCTGCAATTACGTTGTACGAAATTGTTCCCGCACCGGGCATACGCATTGCCAAAATTAAGAACCTGGAAGATGATATTGCTCTGAGTCTTTCGGCTATGGGAATCCGTATTATTGCACCTATCCCGGGAAGAGGAACCATTGGTATTGAGGTGCCCAACCGCAACCCGAGTATTGTTTCCATGAAATCAATTCTCGAATCGGAGCGGTTTCAAAACAGCAATAAGGAGTTGCCGCTGGGCCTTGGAAAAACCATCTCCAACGAGAGTTACGTAGTGGATTTGGCGAAAATGCCACACATACTTATGGCGGGAGCCACCGGCCAGGGAAAATCGGTAGGGTTGAATGCCATTATCACCTCGCTGCTTTATAAAAAACATCCGGCAGAGTTAAAATTCATCATGGTAGATCCTAAAAAGGTGGAACTGACACTCTATTCCCGTATCGAACGGCATTATCTTGCCAAACTACCCGACTCGGAAGAGGCAATCATCACCGATACACGCAAGGTGGTTCGTACCCTTAACTCGTTGAGCATAGAGATGGACAACCGTTACGAGCTGTTGAAAGATGCACAGGTTCGTAACATTAAGGAATACAACAAAAAGTTTAAAGCCAGGAAGTTAAATCCACTGCACGGCCACCGCTTTCTACCCTATATTGTATTGGTTATCGACGAGTTTGCCGACCTGATAATGACTGCTGGCAAAGAAGTGGAAAACCCCATTACCCGGTTGGCACAACTTGCCCGTGCCGTGGGAATTCATTTGATAATTGCCACCCAGCGTCCATCAGTAAACATCATTACGGGTACCATTAAGGCCAATTTCCCGGCACGTATTGCGTTTCGTGTTATCCAAAAGGTTGACTCACGTACCATTCTCGACCAGGGCGGCGCCGACCGGCTGGTGGGAAAAGGCGACATGCTCCTTTCCACGGGAAGCGATATGATCAGATTGCAGTGTGCCTTTATTGATACAGAAGAGGTGGAACGGCTCACCGACTACATTGGTCAACAGCGTGCTTATCCCGACGCCATGCACCTGCCCGAATATTACGATGAAGAGGTGGACGGTCCTACCGAAGTGGATCTGGACGAACGTGATCCGTTGTTTGAAGATGCTGCCAGGCTTATTGTACAAACCCAGCAGGGCTCTACCTCGCTTTTGCAGCGCAAATTGAAACTGGGCTATAACCGCGCCGGAAGAATTATCGACCAGTTGGAAGCCGCCGGAATTGTGGGCCCATTTGAAGGCAGTAAAGCCCGCGAGGTGAAGGTTGCCAACGAAATGGCTCTGGAACAGTTTTTGAAAGACCTTGAAAATAAAAATAATAAGGAAGATAATGTTTAGAAAACTTTTAATGATGAAATTAAGATTAACCGCAATGATTGTAATGACTCTGACGGTCTTACAAATTCAGGCACAAGACAAAAAAGCCGAAGAAGTTTTGAAATCGGTGGTGGACAATATCGGCGCATACAAAAACTTTAAAACCGAACTCTCCTACACCATGGTAAATACGGAAATGAATATCAACGAAAAAAAAACCGGACTGCTCTATGTAGAAGGAGACAAGTACCGGATTGAAATGGAAGGACAAATCATTATTTCGGACGGCAAAACAATTTGGACAATTGTAGAAGATTCGGAAGAGGTAATGATCAGCTCGGCCGAAGACAATGACGAAAGCATTTCACCAACAAAAATACTAACCACCTACACCGATTACAAAGCAAAATTCGATAAGTCG
This sequence comes from Bacteroidales bacterium, assembly GCA_027022105.1. Taxonomy (GTDB): domain Bacteria; phylum Bacteroidota; class Bacteroidia; order Bacteroidales; family F082; genus Sulfidibacterium. The sequence goes on from JALVZH010000105.1 coordinate 28,149, forward strand.
CATACTTTTAACAATTCAGCATTAAAAACCATTGAATTAAAACCCAAACAGGGTGAAAAATTTGAAAAACTAACCATGGTGGTAAACACTCAAAAGAAGAGTCTGGAAAGTTTTTCAGTGTTCGATAAAAACGGAAATATTTTTACTTACCATATTATCAATCTTAGACCCAATTTGGAGCTGCCTCCAAACACTTTTCATTTTGATGCAAAAGACTTTCCCGGATATGAGATAGTTGATATGCGTTAATTACAGTGAAGGGAGAATGAAAAAGAAAACAAGAAAACGATTGATAATTACAGTGGCAGGAATAGTAATGGTTCTTGCCGCTGTCTTTTTGTTCATAAACAATCGTTTGAAGTCCATTGCAGAAGTACAGCTGGAGCAGATACTTAATGCAAACAAGAACAAGAATTATACGGTACGGTTTGAAAAATTAAAGATAAACTGGTTAACGACAACATTAATAATAAAAGGAATCACCATCAATCCCGATTCCACTATTCTGAACAAAGTAAAAGAAAAGGATACCGGTTTTTCAGCGGTAAAAATATACATCAAAGCTTTACGCATAAGAAGAATTAACGTTTGGGATGCCTTTCATAAAATTGCCAATATAGGAGAAATAATATTTGACAAGCCCGATATCACATTTTATAAATTTAACAAACGGGAACAACAGGTTCAAACCGCCAAAACAGAAGACAGCAAGGTTTTAAATACGGATTCCCTTTATTTAGAGCAATTTACAGAGTTGGGTATCGGACGGATCCTGTTAAGAAAAATGAACCTTCATTTCGTTAATTTAAATGATTCATCGGGGGAAAATGATATATATATCCGCAATCTTTCGGTTGAAATTAATCAAATTGGAATTAAACCCTTTGCAAATGAGAGCCACTATTTCAGATTTAGCATAGGAAATTACAGTATAGGGGCATCGAAAAACGAGATTCTAATTGCCGGCGGTCGATATAAAATCGGTTTTAAAAGTTTTGATATAAATAAAAAATCGAAGTCGTTAGTCATTAAGAATTTTCAACTGAAACCGGTAAAACAAAAAGGGCTGCCACCAAAAAAAGAACGGTTCAGCGAATTTTTTTACACTATCACTATTCCTTTACTTAAAACAGAATATATCGACTTTAGCCATTTTTCTGCCCTTCATGCAGGGAAAATCACTTTATTAAGGCCTGACATATCCATTCACAAAGAGATTAATAAAGGGGACAATATTAAAAGAAGGCCTAAAACTCCCACACAAGCCCTCAGAAATACGGGTTTCCCTTTTACAATAGATACTTTATTGGTTGAAAACGGTTTTTTGCAATACACCGAACGCTCAAAGCCCGGCACCACTCCGTTAAAAGTATTTCTTGCCGGTATGCGAATAAAAATATTAGACATTACTTCGGAAAAAAAGAAAATAACCGACGGAGCAACTGTAACGGCTTTTCTTAAAGCAAAATTAATGAATAAAATTCCTATGGAAGTTACGTTAAACATGCCGATTAAAACAAACCGTTTTACTTTTAAAGGTGAGTTGGGCAGCGGCCCCCTAACCTCATTTAACCGGATAACAAAACCCATAGGGCTTGTTTTTAACGGTGGAAGACTCAACAGTATGCAGTTTGACGGAATAGGAAACAACATTACCGCATGGGGTACCATGACTATGAAATACAAAGACTTAAATGTCAATATTCTGAAAAGCAATAAAAATGAAAAACAGGGATTATTCAGCTGGGCGGCCAACAATATTGTCAAAAGCGAAAATCCATCAAACGGTTACCTGCATAGTGTAACCATGTTTTTTCAAAGAAAGATTTATAAAGGGTTTTTCAATATGCTTATCGGTTCGCTTTTGTCAGGCGTAAAAGCAACGCTTATTCCAGCTCTGGAACAAAAGAACATTAAAAATGCCGATGAATATCTGGGGATTTCCAAAGAAAAAAGAAAAGAAATTAATAAAAAGAAACGCGAAAGAAAACGGCTGACAATCAAAAAGAACCGGAAACAAAAAAAGCAGCCTTAAAAAAGGCTGCTTTTCAATAAATTTTTTCTTCAAGAAAACTAAAAATCGCTTATTTGATAACTACCTTACGGGTTGTGCTGTTTGTTCCATCCGAAATGGTCAGTGTATAAACTCCTTTTCCGACAGCAATAAAAAATCCTACTTTATTTTCTCCAGCATTGGCCCTGATATTTTTCGATACCAATTCTTTTCCTGCGGCATTGGCAATAGTAACATGATAGTTGCCTGCTTTTAACGTGTTAAATGTTAAAGTAAAGGGGCCGTTGGAAGGATTGGGATATATAGTATATGATTCAAGCCCTTCAACATCGTCAATTCCGTCTGCTTTTTCGGTAACAAAGTGCCAAACCGGACTCCACCCCGAAGTATCAAGGGCTGCAATAGCTCTCACTTTCCAGAAATATTGTTGATCGTATCCCAATGTACTCTGACATTGGAAGAAAGGTTTATCGGTTACATTTACCTTAGGATCGGTAAATGATTCATCCTGAGCAACCATAATTTGATATTCGCCGGCTCCCGCAATGGCTTCCCAGTCGAAACGGGGACTCTTATTTACATTTTCTGCACCATTTTCGGGAGAGGTAAGGACAACCGTGTTTGTGGTAGTCAAAGTGAAAACATCCGACCAGTCGGATACATCTTCGGCATGAATTGCATTTACTCTCCAGTAATAGGTTTTGTTAAATCCGAAGTTGTCAATGTTAATTGAGTTTGAATCCGAGAAATAGGTGAGGGCAACGCCGAAGTCTTCGGTTTCACTTGTCTCGATGGTATATTTGATAACACCGCTGAATTCCTGCCACGAGAATGTTTGATACAACGGTTGTTCGGTAGCATTGTTGGAAGGCTCGTCAAGTTCAGGTTTGGAATAGGTAGTCATCGATTTAACCACCGACCATTGGGAGGTATCCTGTGAGTGAATGGCTCTGATCCTGTAATAAAAGGTTTTGCCAAACAAAAGGTTGAACAGCTGAATGTTGCCCGAATCTTTGTCAACAAGATACATTTTTGCATAAGGACTTGTAAATCCTTCACCTGCTTTTTTCAACAGGGTTCCGTCGTTACCCGCAACAATTCCTTCGTCGCCTGCCAGATAAACATCATTAAGGTATGCACTGGTTCCCGAAGCGACAACTTCCCAGGCATCGTCTTTAAACCGGAGCATATATCCGTTTTTACCAACGGCAAAACCAGTAACACCGTTAAACGAAATACCATACAGGTCTTTGGTAATACCTGTGGGTTGGCTGGTCCAATCGGTTCCGTCGAAATAAAAGATCTTACCGCTTTTACATGCAGCCCAGCCGTTATTGGCATCATTAAACCAAAGGGCAAAAACATCCTTTTTCCCGTTCAACTGGATATCGCTCCAATCGGTTCCGTCAAAATTAAAGATAAATCCTTTTTTTGTTCCGGCATATACATTATCGGCAGCCACTGCAAATACAGTATAAATATCCTGATTTTGCGGTGCGGTTTCTACTGTCCATGTACCGCTATTGTATTGTACAATGGTTCCGCCTTTACCAACAACCCAGCCGTGGTCGGCATCTGCAAAAGCCACATCAAACAGTTCGTTTGTTGTTCCGCCGTCCACAGTAGTAAATGTGGTTCCGTCGTAGTGAATAATTGTACCGTTTTTACCCACAATCCAACCATTGTCGGCAGATACAAACCACACGGCATTTAAATTATCCGAAGTCCCTGCATCCACCGTTGTCCATGAAGTACCGTCGAAATGTGCTACAAAACCGCCGTCACCTACAACCCATTTATCATTGGCATCAACAATAAAAGAGCCGTTCAAATCGGAATCTGTTCCTGCACTTTCTCCCGACCATAAATAGGTGGTATCAACCTCCAACTGATAACCGGTAAGGCCGGTAACAGGAGTAAAAGTTATTGTCGGATCAGGGAAAACCATAGCCCCGTCGTTGGGTTTATCAAGTTCTACATAACTCAATACGGTAAACGACCATGTTTCCGACCAGTCGGAGGGTTCTCCGCCGTCAAAAGCACGTACATGCCAGTAATAGGTAGCCCCGAACATCAATTCTTCCATTTGCAACGAGGTTACCGATTGTATCGGAAAGGTTACTGCATCCGAAAAATCTTCGGTAAATGCCAATTGCACCTCGTAAGTAATGTCGGTGGTGCCGCCTGTTACAGCATCCCAGTCAAGTAGAACATCAGGAGTTACATCTGTTTCTCCGTTTTCGGGTGCCCGCAAATCAGGTGCATAAATTCTCGATTGAGCAGCAAGATGAAAGCTGAACAAAATGAGAAGGCCTGTAAGTATGGAATAAATATTTTTCATTTTTAAATGTTTATCTAATGTGAAACAAAACTATCTTACAATAAATTTATCCTGATAACGATCGTTGCCAATTGTCCCTCTCAGGATATAAATACCTTTGGAAAGGCCGGAAGCATCTATTCCGATAACATTTTTACCTGTTTGAACATCAGTCTGTACGGTTTTTACCTCTTTACCGTTTATATCAAAAACAGTAAATGTTGCCGTGCCGGTAATCTGCGATTCGAATTCGGCAGAAGCATAACCAACCACCGGATTGGGATAAATCTTTATGTGACTTTCTTTACGAATATCATTATGATTGTTGATGCCCAGCGGTTGACGAAGTGCAAGGCTGTGGATGATTCCTTTGCCGTAAGTTGCACCGTAAATATCACCTTTATTGAGTATGGCCGGAAAATCGTGGAAACCGTCGCTGATTCCCTCTTTTCCGATGGGTTGTTGATAAAGTTGGAATACAATTGCGCTTGCCAACTGTGAACCTTCGGGTTCCCAAACAGGATTGGCTGCGGTAATATCCGAAGTAGTGAAAATCCCCATTTCGGTTCCTATAATTGCCAGACCCGGATTAGTCATGTCAATCAAAGAGGAATAAACGGGCATCAGAGGCAGATTGCCTTGACGGGATTCAAATACCGGTTCACGGTCGAGTCCGTTTTGTGTATAAAGTACGTAATAATCATTTCCGTAATTTCCAAGTGTAAGCAATACATTGGCCGGATTGGAAGGATCAACGGAAATAGAGGTAATGCATTGCGAAATTTCGTTTGAGGTTCCCGGCTCATAAACCGGAATTCTGTCGATAGCAACAATACAATCGGGGCTGCTTACATCGGCAAGGTCTTTATTATATGCCAATGCCAGGTTGGAAATCCGGTACAGTTTGCCGTCGTAATTACCTACAAAAAGATGATTGCCGTCGGCAGAGTAAGCAATGGTATAAGGAATTCCCTGGTATCCTACCGTAGCGTCGGCAATAGTAAACCATTCCGGAGTTTTACCGAAGTTATGCAATTCTTTTGTCATATAAATGTGCCCGGCAGTAGCAAGGAACAATCTTGAAGCAATGGGATCCTTTATCATTAAGGAGTCGCCCTTTTGCAAATCTACATCCGACGGAGTGGTATAATGGAAAGGATAATCGCTGTTGTTGCTTTTAACAATGATGTCCGTTCCGCCGGGGATAGCTTCCTGGGCAAAATATTTAACTGAATCACGACTGTAAGGATTATCAAAACTTTCCCACAAAGCAACAGGAGTTTTAAAGGCCTGCGGGTTTCCAATTCCTCCTAAAAACTGGGTAGATATATTTTCACCGGCATCTTCCGAACGGCGCACGGCACCGGCAGTACTTCCATAGACCACTACATCAGGGTTAATAACCGAAACGGCCACTCCGCCACCGTCACCGCCATTGAGGAATCCCATATCGTTAAACCAGATATCCGTTCCCTGACGATCCGTATTTCCATAGCCTTTTACCAGAATAACACCGTTATCCTGAGCACCACCCATTACATATTTTTCAAGTCCGCAAGCGGCCACCGTATAAAACTGCGTGGTAATGTATCCGCGGTTTACGGCCTGGAACGAGAAGTCGTTTCCCTGCAAAGTTCCTTTGAAAATACCACCGTCGGTTCCGATAAATACATCAGAACCGTTGGGAGCAAACTGATAGATATGATGATCGACATGAACATACAGCGGGAATAACGGGCCACCAATGGAAGAAGATTTCAACTCCCAATTGTATAAGCCCGGGTTTGTCGGTTTGTTCCCTATCCACAGGTCGGTACCTCCGAGAAGTACTCTGTCGGGGTTATCGGGGAAAACGGTCAGTACCTGATCGTAAACGCCCTGTCCGTCGAATACCACAATACTTTCGGTTGCCGGCATAATCATGTACCATGTAGCTCCTTTATCATCCGAGCGATAAACACCTTTCATCATTCCGTATTGATCCGACATGCTTGCGTAAACAACATTAGGATCGCTTGGAGCAACGGCTACTTCGAGGCGGCTGATGTCGTCAGTCGGTAAACTCAATGAATCACCTGTTGAGCGAAGCACAAACCCGTTGGCATCACCCGATGAAACATACAACAGATTATCAACCACGGCGAAGACCGTTCCGTCGCTTCCCACCTCAACATCGTAGGAGTTTTGAGCAAGGTTGTTGCCCTGATTGTCTTTTGCGGTAGTCCAGTTGTCGCCCCCGTCGGTGGAGACTTTCAGCCCTGTATTGGTAGCTGCAAATATTGTATTATCACCCAATACGGCAAGCCGGTTGATAAAAGCCCAGTCGGATGAAGCATCGTTCGTTCCGGGCACAGTGTTTTGCAACAAGGTAAAGTTTTCACCGTCAGTGGATTTATAAATACCACTACCGATAAAGCCTGTAGCATATCCCAGGGGATTTGTGCCCGACATTTTGTCGGCATCAAAATCTTCACCGGTACCTGCATAAATGGTTCCGTCGGAGCTTTGTACCATACAGGATACATTCAAATTGGTTCCTGACAGATTAACTTCTTCCCAGTTGATACCATAATTTACAGATCGCCATATACCGCCTGTAACGGCACCGGCATAAATTGTTTTTCCCGAGGCATCGCGGTTGTCAAAGAAAAGTGCCCTGGTCCTGCCGCCGAAATTATCGGGTCCCATGGCTTTAAAATCAAGGCTGTTTACAGTCCTTTGACTTCTCATTTCCGCTACCTGCCGACGTGCTTTTTGCACGACTTTCATGTCTATTAAACCTGAATGTTGGTTGTTTCTAATGCTTGCTAAAAAAGCAGCTGCCTGTTCACTACCTTTGGAAAGTGATTCATAAGGCGTTTGGCGTGCATGGTATCTGGCCTCTCTGTCAGGGGTTGTAAACCCAATGGACAGGCCTGTTAAGGCAATGATTACCAGCATCAAACCGAGGGGTAAACTTCTTCTTTTCATAAGTATTATTTAATTACAGAATTATTCGAAAAAATAAAGGCACAATTTACAATTTTATTTATATCACTGACACAATTAAAACGAAAAAAAATTAACATGCTTTAACATTGTTTTTTCAGACACCCATATGGAAGGTAAAGGTTGCCAGTAAATGCTTTTTTCATTCAATTAAAATCCTATGGCAGCATCATCGCCGCGATGGTCGGCCCCCCCTTCCAAAGAACCGTCTTTTAATACCCGGATTGCATCGGCTTTTCCTATTATGGGTGCGTTTGTGGTGTCAATGGCATAACCCATTTCTACCAGTGAATCGATTACTCCTTTTGAAAAACCACCCGGCTCCATTTTAATATTATCGGGCAGCCATTGTGAATGAAACCTCGGTACATCCACCGCTTGTTGCATATTCATACCAAATTCATAAACATTTAAAAATACCTGTGCAACGGTTGTAATAATAGTTGATCCGCCCGGTGAGCCCAAAA
>JALVZH010000106.1 GCA_027022105.1 Bacteroidales bacterium
GAGCGTCTGGTAAAAAGTGCCGACAGGCTCAGGTAGCAAAATTAGTTTTTAGCAGCCCGTTTTCTCTCGTGTTCGCTAAGTATTATTTTTCTCAATCGCAATGAACGGGGAGTAACTTCAAGGTATTCGTCCTCACGGATTATTTCCATGTATTCTTCTAACGAAAATCTGATGTGCGGCGGTATCAGCACCTTGTCGTCGGAACCTGCCGAGCGCATGTTGGTCAGCTTTTTGGTTTTGTTTACGTTAACCACCAAATCGCCGGCGCGGCTGTGTTCGCCGATTACCTGCCCGGCATACACCTCTTCGTTGGGCGGAATGTAAAATTTACCGCGGTCGGTTAGTTTCCAAATAGCATAAGGAATGGCCGTTCCGGTTTCCATTGAAATAAGTGCGCCGTTGTTGCGTACCTGAAACCCGCCTTTCCACGGTTCAAAATCTTTAAAGCGATGGGCGATAATGGCTTCCCCCTCCGTTGCAGTAAGTATGGTATTGCGTAAGCCGATGATTCCGCGGGAAGGAATACTAAACTCCAGCATCATTCTGTCGTTTTTGGGTTCCATATTCAGAAACTCGCCTTTGCGCATGGTTACAATATCAATTACTTTTCCCGAAAAGTCTTCAGGCACCAAAACGGTTAAACTCTCAACAGGTTCGTGTTTTACACCGTTAATCTCCTTTATTATAACTTTGGGTTGCCCCAGTTGGAATTCATATCCTTCGCGCCGCATGGTTTCCACCAAAATGGAGAGATGTAATATCCCCCTGCCGTAAACAAGATACGCATCCGGCGAGTCGCTTTCTTCCACTCTCAGGGCCAGATTCTTTTCGGTTTCGTGAAAAAGTCTGTCGCGCAGATGTCTCGACGTTACATACTTGCCTTCCTTGCCGAAAAAGGGTGAATTGTTTATGGTAAAAAGCATGCTCATGGTGGGTTCGTCTATTTTAATAGGCGGGAGCCCTTCGGGGTTTTCGTAATCGGCAACCGTATCACCTATTTCAAAATCCTCTATTCCCATAAGTGCAATAATATCGCCTGCATACACCTCTTTTTTATACTTCTCTTTTCCAAGCCCTTCAAAGCGGTACAGCTCCTTTATTTTCGACTTTAAAACCGTTCCGTCGCGTTTTACAAGCGATACGTTCATGCCGGCCATAAGTTTGCCTCGGGTTAGTTTGCCGACGGCTATTCTGCCGAGATAGGATGAGTAATCCAAAGAGGTGATTTGCATTTGGGGGGTTCCTTCAACAAACCGGGCAGGCGGAATGTGTTCCAAAATTACCTCAAGCAGGTACGAAACATCCTGTGCCGGTTTTTGCCAGTCTTCGGCCATCCAACCCTGTTTTGATGAGCCGTAAACCGTGGGAAAGTCGAGCTGTTCCTCGGTAGCTCCCAAATTGAACATCAGGTCGAAAACCGCCTCCTGTACTTCATCGGGCCGGCAATTGGGTTTGTCAACTTTATTGATTACCACAATGGGTTTCAAGCCCAGGTCTATTGCCTTTTGCAAGACAAAGCGGGTTTGCGGCATGGGGCCTTCAAAAGCATCCACCACCAGCAAAACACCGTCGGCCATGTTCAAAACCCTTTCCACCTCGCCGCCAAAATCGGAGTGCCCCGGAGTATCGATGATGTTTATTTTTACATTTTTATAGCGTACCGATACGTTTTTCGACAAAATAGTGATACCGCGTTCTCTTTCCAGGTCGTTGTTGTCAAGAATCAAATCCTGTACTTCCTGATTGGAACGGAACAGTTTTACCTGGTGTAAAATCCTGTCAACCAGAGTGGTTTTGCCATGGTCAACGTGAGCAATAATAGCAATGTTTCTTATTTCTTCCTGCATTGATTTGATGTATTATTTTGAGCGTGCAAAAGTAACAGGAATTGAAAGCCATAAAACATTGACGGAAAATATTATTAGAGCAATGATCGGTTCGGAGATTTATATTTTTTGGGCGGACGGGCGGGTTTATAGTTGCATGCCTTAAGGCATCGCAAGTGCTGTCCGCTATAGTCCTCGTCGGCGGGGCTGTTCGGCTACAGTGCGGCTGCGGGGTCTTCGCTCACCGTTCAGCCTCCTCGCCGCAAGCCTCACAAGCCCTGCCGGCTGCGGGCTGCCGCTCCCATCCCTGCCGCAACTTCCTGTTCTTAATTCTAACATCTTACATCTGATTTCATATATCAGAACTATTTTAAAAAAAACAAGAAAAAAAATTAGAAGAAACAAGAAAGATGTGTTGGTTATAATCAGATAATTGATCTTACATAACACATAAAACATCAAAAATATCACATATTACATCAAACATCCTCTCACTCCAATCAACCTCTGAACCTTTAAACTTTTGAACCCTTGAACATCCAAAAAAATATCCCTTTCTACGTTTTGCTCAGCGGCAAACTGAAACTGAATGTGCTCCCCTTATCCGGTTCAGATTCCACTTTGAAATTACCTTTGTTCAATTTTACAAAATTTTGTACAAGCATCAATCCTAATCCTGTTCCTTTTTCATCGGCTGTACCTTTGGTGGTAAAAGTCTCTTTTGTATTCAGCACTTTGTCAATATTTTCTTTTGGAATTCCTATGCCGGTATCGGTAATATTGATCCAAAGTTTATCTTCAACAATGGAACTGGTTAACTCTATGTTCTTTCCTTCGGGGGTGAATTTAATGGCATTTGACAACAGATTTCTTATGACAACTGCCAGTAAATCTTTGTCGCAAAAAGCAAATGCATTTTTATCAATGTTGTTGATAACTGATAATTCTTTTTCTTCAATATTGCTGTGGAATGATTTAATTACTTCATCCGCAATACGATGTACAAACAGTAAAGTGGGGTTGTATTTAATGGTTCCGATTTGCTGTCTTGACCAGTGCAACAGATTGTTTAACAGGTTGAATGCTTGTTCGCTGTTTTTCTTTAGAGCAAGAATCATATCATAGATCTCTTCATCAGAAAAATCTTCATATTGATTTACCAACAAGTCGGTAAATCCCAAAAGTGAGTTAAACGGAGCTCTCAAATCGTGTGCTATAATAGAGAATATTTTGTCCTTGGTGGCATTAGATTCCTCAAGCTCAGTTAATGCCTTTTTTAGTTTTAACTCTGTCTCTTTTATTTCGGTCAGGTCAATATCAAGTGAGAAGAATTCGGTTTCGCCGTTGAAATTCTTAATTTTTATAAAACTGGAATAAACCATAAATGTTTTTCCGTTCTTTTTTCTTCTGAGATATTCTCCCGGCTTTGTTTGAGTATCCGATAACAGCCACTTTCCTATTTTTTCTTTAGTCCACTCTTTTTTCTCTTCCGGAATAATCAAATCTTCAAATTTTTTACCTAATGCTTCTGTTTTAGAGTATCCGTAAAACCGGGAAGAGGTATCGTTCCAAAAGATTGCTTCACGGTCTTTATTGTATGCCTGTACCGCAATATTGGGGAGGTTCTCAAATACAGTACGGTATCTTTGTTCGTTCAGCCTCAGTATGTTTTCAGCCTGATGTTGGCTGGTTATGTCAAGTATAACGCCGAGAAATTTATCATTATCTGTTTTTAATCCCTGGTATTTCAGATGTTTTGTAATGTTTTTATAAGTAAAGTCTCCTTCACCTGTTACGATACCCTTATTGAAAAGGATATCCATACCTTTTTTGAGACTTAAATGGTTTTTTGGGG
>JALVZH010000107.1:0-7443 GCA_027022105.1 Bacteroidales bacterium
TAATCCGACCTTTGTTGTAATCCGACCTTTGTTGTAGCGAGGCCGAGAATTGAACTCGGGTCCGCCTCAGGCGGATATGAATCCTCCAGAAATGAGAAAAGGCCGGAACTTTCCGACCTTTCTTGTAGCGAGGCCGAGAATTGAACTCGGGTCCGCCTCAGGCGGATATGAATCCTCCAGAAATGAGAAAAGGCCGGAACTTTCCGACCTTTCTTGTAGCGAGGCCGAGAATTGAACTCGGGACCTCCGGGTTATGAATCCGACGCTCTAACCAACTGAGCTACCTCGCCATTTTGAGGGTGCAAAAATAATAAAAACTGATTTCAGTCAAGAGTTTTATGAAAAATATTTTATCCTTTCAAGAAAAGGGGATTTTTAGTGTTTCCAGTTGTTATTTTTTAATGAATTTCCCTACCGATATTTTTTCTTCCTTTTTCTTTAATGCAATGGTATAAATACCGGAAGCCAGTCCCGTTACATCAATTGTATTGGTGTTCAGATTACCTGACTGCATTATTTTTCCGTCCATCGAAAATATCTCATAAGAAAGGTCTTTTGTTTCGTCAACTGACAACCTGATAAACCGGTGTGCCGGATTGGGGGAAATGGCAAGCTCTTGCAAGTTGTTGTTTTGCGGTTTTATCTCTTTTCCTGTACCTACATAAAAAGAGCCGTAAATAAATGCCGGACGGAAAAAATATTCAACGATGTTATCTTTGTAATCTTCCATGTGAATTTTTATGTCGTATATGGCTGAGTCGGTTTCGAGGTAATCGGATAGTTCCGTGCTATATACCGATCCGATTGTCGAATCACAGTATATTTTCTGTACTTCGGTTTCAATCCATTGGCCGCTGCCGTTCTTTTTAACAAAAACCGAAGTCAGCGAATCGGGGAACGGCAGGTATCCGATGCCGGTATGATTTTCGTCCCGCCGGTATGTCACAAAATCGGCAGCGGAAAATTTCAAATATATCTGTTCTCCATCGGCAAACTGATATTTCATTTTATTGTTCCCGTTAACAAAATATATTTTGCTTATTGTCGGGGGTGTATGGTCAACTTTGAACGGATTTAATTGTGAAATTATTGTTGACTCGCCTGTAAATCCGTTAAAATGACTAAAGCTGTTTTTTTGTATCACGGTATAAGTCTGATTGGTTGAGCCGTAGTGATAAATCTCAAGTCCCGAACCGGAAGCAACAACATTGTTCGATTCGTCTTTTATAATGTACGAGTCCATTCTGTCATCCTGATAAATCCACTCTCCCCACATACCCATTTTTTCGGCAATTACATGAATAATGCCGTATGTATTTTGCCAGATGTTCCAAAAATATTTAATCCCCTGTCCGGGATATATGGTGTCGTAATTCTCAAAATAATGGACATCGGCATTTGGAAAAACCTCGATAAATCCTGCGGCGGAATCCGAATATTCCTCATAAATAGGTGAGTGGATATAATTTATGTTCTCACCGTCTTTTATGTAATTGATATGGTGATGCAGAATGTCTCCAAAAAAATCGTAATCCTGCATGCTTAAATGAATGCTTCCTTCCCAGTAAGGAAATTTATAATCCTGAACATATCCGTAAGCACCGATGATAACGATACTTCCGTTTGATTGTTTTATTTTCTCCATAGTGGCAAAACCGATATTGTTATAATCGCGTTCATTGAAATATGTAAAGTGGGAAACCAGGTTCACAATGCTGTCGGGCGAATTGGTAAAATATACCGAGTCGGTTATGCTGTCAAGTTCAGGATACTCAATCAGATAGCTGGGAAAACTTCCCATGTAGGTACATCTTAATTCGGATGCGAAAAACAGTTGCTCAAGACCTTTATGATAATCCGATACATAATAATCGGTGTTTTCGGAAATATTCCAGCCTGCTATAACGTGGTTTCCGCCGGAAATATTAAAAGCCAAATGCATTACCGAACTGGGAAAACCCTGCAATGAATTGATAGACTGACCGTTTTCATCCACAGGGTCAAGTATAACCGGATGTGTTGCCATATCGGGTGAAAAATAGACGGTATCGGTTTGAACAAACGGATAATCGTAATTAAAAATTGTATAAAGCTCGCTGATATTGAATATTTGGGCAACCAGATCAATTGTGTCGTGTTCAATATTCGTATAATATCCTACGGTATCGTTTAGCCAGTACGGAACATATGCGCCATGATTGTTGTTGTGCCTGATCATATAAATATCCGGGCCGAAAACGAGCGGTTCATTATAAAGGATTTTAATAAATAACGTATCGAAATTGTCGTTTGGATGTAATGGTTTCGGGGGCGGGGTGAATCCGTTTATGGAATAAAAATCATATGATTTATCTCCGTTTTTTACCATATTTCGCATGGTGATTGGCGTGTTTTCTCCATCAAGAGAATACCGGTGTACATTAATTTCGGTACCGTTACCGGTAATGAACCGTTTGCTTTTCTCATGGGTAATTGTCGTGTTTTGGTCGCTTGTAACAAAAGAAAAGTTGTCCGAAAGCGGAATTACTTTTTGTTGTTGTCCAAATAAGGTGAAACTTAAAAAAAACAGAAGGGGAAGAATAAAGTTGCTTTTCATGACATTTGTATTAACAGGTGATTCTTTGCAAAGATATCTTTTTTTATATTGAAAGTCAATGGTTTTTCCTGAAAAATGTTTGTTTGCTATCGTAATTATCCCTGGTTCTCTTTCGTTCTTAAAAACAGCTATTTTTTAATGAATCTCCCTGCCGAAATATTTTCATTCTTTTTCTTTAATGCAATGGTATAAATACCGGAAGCCAGCCCCGTTACATCAATTGTGTTGGTGTTCAGATTACCGGACTGCATTATTTTTCCGTCCATCGAAAATATCTCATAAGAAAGGTCTTTTGTTTCATCAACTGACAACCTGATAAACCGGTGTGCCGGATTGGGGGAAATGGCAAGCTCTTGCAAGTTGTTGCTTTGTGGTTTTATCTCTTTTCCTGTGCCCACATAAAAAGAGCCGTAAACAAATGCCGGACGGAAAACATATTCAACGATGTTATCTTTGTAATCTTCCATGTGAATTTTTATGTCGTATATGGCCGAATCGATTTCAAGGTAGTCGGACAATCCGATTTGGTACATTGACCCAACTGTGGAATCGCCATATATTTTTTGTACTTCGGTTTCAATCCACTGGCTGGTGCCGTTCTTTTTTACAAAAACCGAAGTCAGTGAATCGGGGAACGGCTGATAGCCGACGCCAACATGGCTTGTTTTGTAACTGACAAAATCTGCTGCCGAAAATTTCATATAGACCTGTTCGCCGTCGGCAAACTGATATTTCATCGTATTGTTCTCATTGACAAAATAAATTTTACTAATGGTTGGTGGTGTATGGTCGGTTTTAAATGGATTCATATGTGAAGTAATGGTCGATTCGCCTGTATAGCCGTTAAAATGACTGAAGTTGTTTTTTTGTATCAGGGTATATGTCTGGTCGGTTAAACCGTTTTCATAAACTTCAAGTCCCGAGCCGGAAGCAACCACGGTATTCGATTCGTCTTTCATTATGTAGGTATCCGTTTTATTGTCAGGATAAATCCATTCGCCCCACATACCCATTTTTTCGGCAATCACATGAATAACTCCATAGGTATTTTGCCAGATATTCCAGAAAAATTTGAGTCCTTTACCGGGGAATATTGTGTCGTAATTAGGAAAAAAATGCACATCCGCATAAGGAATAAACTCACTGAAACCGGCAATGGAATCGTAATATTCATCATATACCGGCGATGCTATATAATAATGGTTTTGCCCGTCCTTTATATAATCAATATAATGTTGGAAACAATTCCCCAAATCAGGATAATCTTGTAAGCTGTAATGAATACTGCCTTCCCAATAAGGATATTTATAATCTTGCATATGAGTTAAAGTACCGGAAAAGCCGCTGCTTCCGTCGGAATTTCTGCTTTTAAGAAGCGAAGCAATTCCGATGTTGTTAAAATCCCGTTCGTTATAATAGGTAAAATGGGAAACAAGATTTACAATGCTGTCGGGTGAATTTGTAAAATAAACCGAATCAGTAATACTGTCAAGCAATGGGAATTCAATCAGATAACTTGGGAAACTGCCCATATAGGGACAGGTAAGGCTTGCACCGAAATAAAGTTGTTCAAGCCCGATATAATAATCCGAAACATAATAGCCGTTACCGAAAAGTTCCCAACCCGATCCGAAATGGCCTCCGTTGGCAAGAGTTACTGCCATTAACATTTTTGTGCTGGGAAAGCCTTGTAATGTGAAAATTGAGCTGCTGTCCTCGTCAACAGGATCGAGCACTACCGGATGGGTAGCCTGGTCGGTTGAAAAATAGACGGTATCGGTATGGTCAAACAGATAATTGTAATTAAAAATAACATAAAGGTTACTAATGGTATAAAGTTCGGCAATCAGGTCGAATGTATCCGGTTCAACACCGGTAAAATAACCGATGGAATCGTTTAACCAATAAGGCGCATAAACCCCTGTACTGTTTTCGGGCCTGGCAAGATATACTGTTGGTCCAAATGGTAATATTTCCTCTGAATAAATTTTGAAGTATAAGGTGTCGTAATTGTCGGTTAAATTATCCGGTTTTTGAGGTTTCCGGGCTCTTTCAATTGAATATAAATCATACGATTCATCTCCTTTTTTTACCAATTTGTGCCACTCAATGTCCGGTTCGTTGCCGTTAATATAAAACCGGTGTACATTAATTTCGGTACCGTTACCGGTAATGAACCGTTTACTTTTCTCATGGGTAATTGTCGTGTTTTGGTCGCTTGTAACAAAAGAAAAGTTGTCCGAAAGCGGAATTACTTTTTGTTGTTGTCCAAATAAGGTGAAACTTAAAAAAAACAGAAGGGGAAGAATAAAGTTGCTTTTCATGACATTTGTATTAACAGGTGATTCTTTGCAAAGATATCTTTTTTTATATTGAAAGTCAATGGTTTTTTTAAGAAATGTTTGTGTTAAAATTATTCAGGACAGTTGAATCCGGTGTATCCGAAATATTATGATACCTTTGTCAGTCAACTTTTTTATAAAAGCATTTTAACAGAACATAATAATGAAAAAGATATTGTGTCCGATAATAATAGTTTTCTTTATGGTTGTTTTAACATCCTGTGTGGCCAAGCATAAAGCCGATTTAATATTACACAACGGTATTATTTACACGGTTAACGAATCTTTTGATAAAGTTTCGGCTGTTGCAGTTAAAGATGGAAAAATCATTGACGCAGGTAGTGATGAGGATATTCTGAAGAAATATGATGCAAAAAAAGTTGTCGATTTAAAAGGCAATGTGCTTTATCCCGGTTTTAACGATGGTCACAGCCATTTTTTGGGATATGGAATCTGGGTTACGCGTTATGCCAATCTGGTGGGAACCGAATCGTATGATGATGTTCTGGATATTTTGAAGCGGTTTGATAAAAACGGCAACTGGAAATGGATACTGGGAAGAGGCTGGGATCAAAACGACTGGGAAAACAGTGACTACCCCGATAAAAGCAGGCTGGACAAATTGTTTCCTGATAAACCCGTAGTGCTTACCCGTATTGACGGACATGCGGTTCTGGCCAATTCGGTTGCTTTAAAGATTGCCGGAATAGATGAAAATACCAAAATAGCAGGCGGTGAGGTGGTACTGAAAAACGGGAAACCGACAGGTATTTTAATAGATAATGCTGCCGACCTGATGAAAGAAAAGATTCCCCCTTTGACGGTTGCCGAAAAAATAGCTGCACTTAAAAAAGCCCAATCCGACTGTTTTGCTGTCGGCCTGACTACCGTTACCGATGCAGGATTGGATAAAGAGGATATTCTGCTTATCGACAGTCTTCAACGGCAGGGCATTCTCAAAATGAAAGTTTATGCCATGATCAACCCTGTCAGGGAAAATTTCGACTATTTCTTTTCGCAGAAACCGTGGCATAAAGAGCGGTTAACGGTGAGTGCGGTTAAGTTGTATGCTGACGGTGCATTGGGTTCACGTGGTGCTCTTCTGTTGGAACCTTACAGCGATATGCCCGGTCATTACGGATTGCAGCTTCATCCCAAGAGCTATTTCGATTCCATATGTGCTATGGCCTACAAAGCGGGATTTCAGGTTAATACACATGCCATTGGCGATTCGGGAAACCGGTTGGTATTGCAAACTTACGGCCGCTACCTGAGGGGTAAAAACGATTTGCGGTGGCGTGTGGAACATGCCCAGGTAATCGCCCCCGCCGATTTTCATTATTTCGGTAAATACAGTATTATACCTTCCATACAAACAACCCATTGCACTTCGGATATGTACTGGGCCGAAAAAAGATTGGGAAAGAAACGAATTAAGTTTGCCTATGCATACAAAAGGTTGCTGAATGAAAACGGATGGCTGGTAAACGGCACCGACTTCCCCATTGAAGACATCAGTCCGGTGAAGACCTTTTTTGCTGCGGTGAGCCGCAAAGATAAGAACGGTTGGCCCCCGGGGGGATTTCACAGCGAAAATGCACTTACCCGTGAAGAGGCTTTGCGCAGCATTACCATTTGGCCGGCCAAAGGCAGTTTCGATGAAAAAAGAAAAGGTTCTATTGAAACAGGTAAGGATGCCGATTTTGTGTTGCTCGACAGGGATATTATGACCTGTCCCGAAATGGATATCTTGAAAGCCAAGGTGTTGGCAACCTGGGTAAACGGTGAAGAGGTTTATTTTGAAAATACAAACGAATAAATGCAGATGGAAAAGATTAAAAAAATAATAGAAGATGCCTGGGAACATCGCGATTTGCTGGAGAGGGCAGAGGTGAAAGAGGCTGTTTTTTTTGTGCTCGAAGAGTTGGATAAGGGGCGGCTGCGGGTTGCCGAACCTTCGGGTGAAAACTGGAAAGTGAACGAATGGATTAAGAAAGCGGTAATTCTCTATTTCCCTTTGCGGAAAATGGAGGTTATGGAAACCGGAATGTTTGAGTTTTACGATAAAATTCCGTTAAAAAAGAATTACGAAGAGCAACAGGTGCGCGTAGTACCTCATGCTTTGGCGCGCTACGGTGCCTATCTTGCCAAAGGGGTGGTAATGATGCCTTCGTACGTTAATATCGGCGCCTATGTTGACTCGGGAACCATGGTTGATACCTGGGCTACGGTGGGTTCCTGTGCTCAAATCGGGAAGAATGTACATCTTAGCGGAGGTGTTGGGATTGGCGGTGTGCTCGAACCGGTACAGGCTGCCCCGGTAATTATTGAAGACAACGCTTTTATCGGATCCAGAAGTATTGTTGTGGAAGGGGTACGCGTGGGCAGGGAAGCTGTTTTGGGTGCCAATGTTGTCGTTACCCAAAGTACAAAGATTATTGATGTTACTGGCAACAAACCTATTGAATACAAAGGATATATTCCACCCCGCTCGGTGGTAATTCC